>NZ_LZMN01000015.1:0-6624 GCF_001665955.1 Corynebacterium sp. EPI-003-04-2554_SCH2473622
CGTCCTGGTTTCTGCCTTCGGGCTTTTTGCTAGCTCGTTTGCGGTGTATTCCGTCATGCGTGAGGTCTTTTACCAGCGCGTCGACGACGACCTGACCCAATCCATGGCTGGGTGGGCACAAAATTCCGAACTGTTTTCCGGCAACCTTTCCGCCAGCCCGCCCACAGATTACGCAGTGATTCACATCTTCCCGGATGGTTCCTCGCGGGTGTATAACGACCGCGATACCCTGCCGCAGATCAACAACCTGGTCATCGGCGGTGGACCGCGTAGCGTAGCGAGCGTTGACGGGCCACAGCAACCAGAATGGCGCGCACTGGCCAACCAGCAGAACGGCGTGGTGACGATCGTCGCCAAGAACTTGGAACGCGAAAACGGCCTACTACGCGGTTTGGCAATGCTACAGGCATTAATCAGCCTGGTCATGCTGGGATTTTTGGCATTGTTGGCGTTTGCGGTGATTAGACAAACCCTGAAACCGCTGCAGATTGTGGAGCGCACAGCCAGTGATATTGCCGAAGGCGATCTGGACCTCCGCGTGCCAAAATGGCCCCTGAACACAGAGGTAGGCCAACTGGCGGCTGCCTTGAACATCATGCTGGAACGGCTGCAGGATTCCGTCGAAACCGCGCAGTCGAAAGAGGAGCAAATGCGCCGCTTCGTCGGTGATGCCTCACACGAGCTGCGCACCCCACTGACCTCTTTGCGCGGCTACGTGGAGCTGTACCGCTCCGGTGCCACTAATGATGTGGACCATGTATTTGCCACCATTGATGATGAATCCGGGCGCATGAAGTTGTTGGTGGAAGACTTGCTGGCGCTTACGCGGGCAGAAGGTTCCCGGCTGGATAAACGCACCGTCGACGTGCTGGAACTATCCCTGGCGGTGGTTGGTACCGCACGAGCCGCCTACCCAGAACGCACCATCCGGGTGGAAAATAAAACCACCGATATTCCGGTGGTTTCTGGCGACCCAGACCGCCTACACCAAGTATTGCTGAACCTCATCACCAACGGTTTGAACCACGGTGGGCCGGAGGCCTCAGTAACGCTGACGCTGCGCAAGGAAAGCCAAGCCGATTGCGTGCGCGTTGCAGCTGAACAGCAGGAAGCCGGCGATAACCACGAGGCCGAGGAGAAAACCACCGGCTGGAGCCAGGAAGACGGCAAAAATGGCAAGGCTGGGAAAGACGGCAACAAGGGCACAGACGGGGAAAGCGCGAAAGCCTACGTTTGCATCGATATCACCGATGACGGCCGCGGCATGAGTAAAGAAGTAACCGGGCTGATTTTTGAGCGCTTCTACCGCGAAGATCCATCCCGCGCCCGGGGTGCCGGTGGCGGCTCCGGGCTGGGGCTGGCGATCGTGAAATCACTGGTAGACCAGCACGATGGTGAAATCACCGTCGACAGTGAACCAGGGGTTGGATCGACCTTCACCGTGCGCATTCCGGCGCTAGACGAGCCTTCGGCAAGCGAAGAAACCTTCGACGACTACGGCGAGGGCTACTAAACAGCAGACGGATAAACGGCGCCCAAAAACGGCGTTCGAATAAAAGACAGCCGGATAAGCGACAGCCGAAGGCTGCCCCGGTTCCGGGACGTTAAATCTTGGTGCCGTCCTCGTTAGTGCCCAGCGCTGCGCGTAGCTTCTGCGCAGCCTCGTCCATCGCGGCTTCATCGGTCTGATCGGCTGGGATGACATTGGCGAAATTGAAATCATCCATGCTGCGGGCCGGGAAAACGTGAATGTGTGCGTGGGGGACTTCAAAACCAGCAATGACATTGCCAGCACGCGGGGCGTCGAAGGCCTGGATCACGGCATTGCCGATTTCATAAGCAACCGCATTGACCCGCGCCCACAGCTCTGGGGCCATATCGGTCCACTTATCCACCTCTTCGACCGGCACCACCAACACGTGGCCGTAGGTGAGCGGCTCGATGCTCAAAAACGCCACCACATCCGAGCTGCGGTAGACGAAACGGCCAGGCAGATCGCCATTAATGACTTTGCTAAATACTGTGCTCATGCCACCACACTACCGGGCTTTAGTGCGCAGCCCGGCGGGTAAGCCCAGCCATATAGGATATAAGCCATGCGTATTCTCGTACTCGGAACTGGCGGCCGCGAACATGCCCTGCTGCAGGGGCTTTCCCGCGACGCGCAGAAAAATGACGCCCTGAACACTGAAGATTCGAACGGTGAAGGTTCGAATACTGACGGCCAGAACGGTGCCTCCCAGGCCGCAGGCCATGAGCTGCATGTTTGCCCCGGCAACCCAGGCATGGAGAACTTAGCCACCCGGCACACCGATGCTGGCAGCGCCGATGACGCCGCAGCCATGGTGGCTTTGGCGCAGAAGCTGCAGGCAGAACTCGTGGTCATCGGCCCGGAAGCTCCGCTGGTTGCAGGTGTGGCAGATGCGCTACGCGAAGCTGGTTTTGCCGTATTCGGCCCCAACAAAGACGCTGCCCGCATCGAAGGCTCCAAGGCCTTTGCCAAAGACGTGATGGCTGCCGCTGGTGTAGCTACCGCGCGCGCCGAACAAATCACCCCTGGTGCCAGCGAGGAAGAGATCGCGCGGGTATTGCAGAATTTCGGTCCCAATTACGTCGTCAAGGATGATGGCCTAGCCGGTGGCAAGGGTGTGGTTGTTACCCAGGATTACGACGAAGCCGTTGCGCACATCCATGCCGTACACGAAGGCGGCAACCCCGTGCTGCTGGAATCTTTCCTTTCCGGGCCAGAGGTTTCCCTGTTCTGCTTGGTTGACGGCGAAGACGTGGTTCCGCTGCTGCCCGCCCAAGACCACAAGCGTGCCTACGACAATGATGAAGGTCCGAATACCGGCGGCATGGGCGCCTACACGCCATTGCCGTGGTTGCCGGAAGACGGCGTGCAGCGCATCGTGGACGAAGTCTGCCGCCCCGTAGCTAAGGAACTGGTTGCGCGCGGTTGTGCCTATTCTGGTCTGCTGTACGCCGGGCTGGCCTGGGGTGAAGACGGCCCAACGGTGGTGGAATTCAACTGCCGTTTTGGCGACCCAGAAACCCAGGCGGTGCTTGCGATGCTGCAATCGCCACTGGCCCCGGCACTGGCAGCCTGTGCGAATGGCACCTTGGCTGAGCTGGCACCTCTGGAATGGCACGAAGGCTCGGCTGTCACCGTCGTTTTGGCTGCACAGGGCTACCCGGCCAGCCCGCGCAAAGGCGACCGGATTGTCTCAGAAGATATCGAGAACGCGGAAAAGGTCCTGCACGGTGGCACTAGCCGCGAATCCGGCGAATACTACTCGAATGGCGGGCGCGTGCTGAACGTGATCGGCACCGGCGCGGATCTGGACGCCGCCCGCGAGGCCGCGTACCAGACCATCGGCGGCATCCAGATGGCCGGTGGATTCTACCGTCGCGATATCGGGGCCAAGGCCGCACGCGGCGAGATCAGCATTTAGCGATTACCCATGGTCGCTTAAAGCCCACGGTTGTCTAATACCCCGTTGCTTAATGCCCACGGGTGTTTAATGCCCATGGTTGCTTGCCGACGCCCGGGGTAGGGGTGGCGTCGGCAAGCGTTGTCGGTCTAGCGAAATTCGTGTGATAATACACAATGTGACGCAACAAAAAATGCCGATGAGTAATGTCCTTGCCTCCCGCTACGGTTCTGCAGACCTAGTGAATCTGTGGAGCCCGCACAACAAGGTGATCTACGAGCGTCAGCTGTGGATCGCCGTGATGCGCGCCCAGCGTTCCCTGGGCATTGATATTCCCGCGGAGATCATCGCGGATTATGAAAAGGTCATCGACCAGGTTGATCTGGAATCCATCGCGCAGCGCGAGCGTTCCACCCGCCATGATGTCAAAGCCCGCATTGAAGAATTCAACGCGCTGGCGGGCCACGAACACATCCACAAGGGGATGACCTCGCGTGATCTCACGGAAAACGTCGAGCAGCTGCAGATTTACAGCTCGTTGCAGATCATTCGCGATAAAGCCATCGCGGTGGTCTCCCGGGTGAGCGAACACGCCGCCAATTACCAGTCGCTGGTGATGGCCGGCCGTTCCCACAACGTCGCCGCGCAAGCCACCACGCTGGGCAAGCGTTTTGCCAGCGCGGCGGAAGAAATTTTGCTGGCCATCGACCGCATCAACGGCCTGCTCAGCCGGTACCCGTTGCGCGGCATCAAAGGCCCAATGGGTACCAGCCAGGACATGCTGGACTTGCTGGGCGGTTCGCACGATAAGCTCGCCAGCTTGGAAACCGAAATCGCGGACTACCTCGGCTTTGCCCACCTGTTCCATTCCGTTGGGCAGGTGTACCCGCGCAGCCTAGATTTCGATGCCGTATCCGCCCTGGTGCAGCTCGGCGCCGGACCGTCTTCGCTGGCTACCACCATCCGTTTGATGGCTGGCAATGAGGTGGTTACCGAAGGTTTCAAAGAAGGCCAAGTTGGTTCTTCTGCCATGCCGCATAAGATGAACGCGCGCTCCTGTGAGCGGGTTTCCGGCCTGCAGGTGGTGCTGCGCGGTTACCTGACTATGGTCAGCGATTTAGCTGGCACACAGTGGAACGAAGGCGACGTCTCGTGCTCGGTGGTGCGCCGCGTTGCCCTGCCAGATGCGTTCTTTGCCATTGACGGCATGATCGAAACCTTCCTGACGGTGTTGGATGAATTCGGCGCCTTCCCAGCCATGATCGACCGCGAACTAGAGCGCTACCTGCCATTCTTGGCCACCACCCGCATCCTGATGGCCGCCGTGCGCGCCGGGGTGGGCCGCGAAACCGCCCACGAAATCATCAAAAAGCACGCCGTCGCCGTGGCCCTGAACATGCGCGAAAACGGTGCGGACCAAGACCTGGTGGAGCGTTTGGCTGCCGACGACGCACTGCCACTGGATAAGCAGGCTTTGGACGAGGCGTTATCGGACAAGCACGCTTTCATCGGTGCCGCAGAATCACAGGTAAAGCGCGTACTGGCGCGGGTAAGCACACTGCGCAACGAGCACCCGGACGCTGCGAATTACCGCCCAGGCGAGATTCTCTAAGCCCGTTACTGTTCCGGCATGTTCTCCGGCGCGCTCCTTCTGCACGCCCCAGCATGGCTGAGTAAGCCTGCGGGCATGCCTTAGCTTTAGCACCCGAATTCCTGAATCCCCGCATTTCCGAACCCTGAATTCACGAAAGGCCCACGAGCGTAGATGACCACGCGACCAGAACTTTCTGTTTATACCCCGATTGCCACCGGCAAAGTGCGCGATATCTACCGTATTGACGATTCCACGTTGCTGATTGTTGCCTCGGACCGGATCTCTGCTTATGACTACGCCCTGGAACCAGCCATCCCGGATAAAGGGCGGGTGCTCACCGCGATTTCTGCGTACTTCTTCGAAGAACTATCCCAGCGCATGGGTGTGCGCAACCACCTGGCGGGCCCATTGGATGACCCGCGCATTCCAGAATCCGTGCTGGGCCGCGCGATGGTGTGCCATGAGCTAGACATGCTGCCTTTCGAATGCGTGGCCCGCGGTTACCTGACCGGCTCTGGGCTGAAGGAATACCAGAAGACCGGCGAGGTGTGCGGGGTGGCGCTTCCCGACGGCCTGGTGGAAGCCTCCAAGCTGGAGACCCCAATTTTCACCCCGGCAACTAAGGCGGAGCAGGGTGAGCACGACGAAAACGTTAGCTTCGCAGTGGTAGCCGATTCTTTGGGTGAACAGCGCGCCGAGCAGCTGCGTAGCGCCACCGTGGACATTTTCGCCTGCGCGCAGCAGCTAGCTGCTGAACGGGGCATCATCTTGGCCGATACCAAGTTTGAATTCGGCTTGGATGCCGACGGCCAGCTGGTCTTGGGCGATGAGGTACTGACCCCGGATTCTTCCCGCTACTGGCCAGCAGATTCCTACCAGGAAGGCCAGGTGCAGCCGAGCTTCGATAAACAATACGTGCGCAACTGGCTCACCAGCGCGGAATCCGGCTGGGATGGCCAGTCCACCCCGCCCGAGCTTCCCGACGACGTCGTGGCAGCGACCAGGGCACGGTATATCGAGGCCTATGAACGCCTGAGTGGTGCGCAATTTAGCGACTGGCTAGGCGGTTAAACGTCGGCAAGCACCCCGGAAAGCGGGTTGGCTAGGCGGTTAAATGTCGGCAAGCGGGCTGGCGAGCGCATTAGTTAAAACCAGTATCATGTGGCGGTATGGATAATTCTGCTACTAGCGTTCCGTACACCCCAGCAGCCGCGCAGCCGCCACAGGCGAAGAAACACCCGGTCACCCGTAGTTTTCATGGCCGGGACTTCGTGGATAATTACGAGTGGTTACGCGACAAAGAAGCAGAGGACACTCTCGCTTATCTGAAGGCGGAAAACGCCTACACGGACGCGCAGACCGAACACCTCACTGGCCTGCGGGACAATATTTATTCCGAGATCACCTCGCGCATCAAACAAACCGACATGTCCGTGCCCACC
This sequence comes from Corynebacterium sp. EPI-003-04-2554_SCH2473622, assembly GCF_001665955.1. Classification (NCBI taxonomy): domain Bacteria; kingdom Bacillati; phylum Actinomycetota; class Actinomycetes; order Mycobacteriales; family Corynebacteriaceae; genus Corynebacterium; species Corynebacterium sp. EPI-003-04-2554_SCH2473622. The sequence continues at coordinate 6,468 of NZ_LZMN01000015.1, forward strand.
CGCGCGGGCGATTATTGGTATTACGGGCGCACCGAAGAGGGCAAAGACTACGGCTATTCCTGCCGCATCCCGGTAGAAGAGGGCACGGACCCGTGGACCCCGCCGAGCATCCCAGACGACGGCCCGGTGCCGGGCGAGGAAATCCTGCTGGACCTCA
>NZ_LZMN01000016.1:0-1450 GCF_001665955.1 Corynebacterium sp. EPI-003-04-2554_SCH2473622
CGGGCAACCCCAGTCCAACTTATAGGGAGCAGTTCAGTTCAAGTGGGTCTTTTCTGCGTTTGCAGGTGCTTCAGTCCGAGGAGTGCAGCGCCCGGCGAGGCTGTCGGGATGTTAAAAACGGGTAATAATATTACGAGTGCGTGATAATATCACCAGCTTTGTAACATTTCTGGAGCTAAGGCACCGGCACCTGCACCGCGCTGAAATGGAACATTGATGGAACACGATTCTGGACACGCTGGTGCGGTGGTCACGGTGGTGTTTGGGCGGCTGGAGACGAAGGCAACGTCGAGATCTAATCAGGAGTTTGCTCGTGGGCCGGATTGGCTGGGGTTCACGGATAAGATCATGGCTGCTCATCCGGTGGAGACGGATGTTCCCTGCCGAAGGGCCTCCGGTGCCTGTGCAGATCCTTGAGGATTTGGGGTAGTTGATGCCCCCTTGCTAGAGGTGCACAAAGCAAGCAAGGGATTGCAGATCCTGAATTTAGCTGAATCCGTTAGAAGCAGCCGGTTATGCCGTATGCTTCGGCTGAGGGGCGGGTTTTGATCAGGGCGTCGAGCATATCCACCGCCAATCTGATGGATTGTAGTGCGTCTATGCCGCCGACTGGCAGGTTTCCGGCGTCCAGGCCTTCTGTGAAGATTTCACAGATCCAATCGTTTCCATCTTGGTAGGGGGCGCGTAGCCCCACGGTGAATTCTCCTTCATCATCGCGGTAGGTTCTTTGGGCAATGACCCTATGTTCGCTCATCGGCGACAGTTTGCGTATTGAACGGCTGCGGCTGCCCAACATATTGCGCGGGCTTGAGCAAGCGGTATTCTCCGGCATCTTGCTGAGTCGCGGGCATATTGACGGTCGCAGTGAGCTTTGTGGGCGTAGGGAGTTAGGCCTCGGTTTAGCTGGGCGTGGGTAGAGCCGATAGGGGCTTTAAGCTCAGTATTTATCTCGGCAACCTCGATTGGGGCTAGAGTTTCGAAGACTTCTTCAATCTCACGGGCTTCGTTTTCTGAAAGTCCGTCTGTGGAAGCTTCTTCGGCGTCGAAGGTGAAACGTCCGGTTTCGGGGTCTACGGCGAGATGATTAGCAACCGCCTGTGCTTGAGTCGCTGATGGGACGGTGTTCGGTTGCACGGTTTCGGCTGCGGCAGACCCCATACTGCTGATGAGAGAGCCGACGATTGCGGCGCTGATGATTAGTGTTTTAGTGGAGAGGTGTTTGGACATCTTGATTCTTTCTAGTTGTGGGATGTGAGCCGGGCTAGTTTTTAGAACCAGGCGCTGTGAGTGCCTTCCTGGGTTTGGTTCCATTGGTTGGCGTACTCAGTCGGCGGGCTAAACCCCAGGCTCGAATGAGGATGATAGGTATTATAGCGCTTTCAACCACAGTCGCGAGAGTGTCTAATGGTTTGTGTGTAGGTTCCCAACCTGCATAAGGAAAATGGGGTTG
>NZ_LZMN01000017.1:0-29460 GCF_001665955.1 Corynebacterium sp. EPI-003-04-2554_SCH2473622
GCCGGTCTGGCAGCCACCCGCACCGCCAGCGACATCGCCATCCGCTACGCCAACCGCCGTCGCCAGTTCGAAGGTGGCGAAAAGGGCGTCGAAAAGCGACTGATTGATTACCGTCAACACCGCCGCCGTTTGCTCATCCCGCTGGCGCGCACTTACGCGCTGACGCTGCTGCAAAACCGCATTCTGGAACGCTACGACGACATGCTGAATAAGCAGGCCAGCGGACAGTGGTCGGTCACTGACCCCACCGAGGAACAGCTGTTTGCCTCCCGCGAGATGGAATCGCTGGCTGCCGCCGTCAAGGCCGCATCCACCGAGCACGCGAACAAGACGCTGCAAGAAATGCGTGAAGCCTGCGGTGGCGCCGGATATATGTCCGAAAATCTGCTGACCACCCTGCGTGCCGACGCCGACATTTACTCCACCTTCGAACTGGCGACGGCGGTTGGCGTAGCGGATGGCGATGTCGCTGGCGGTGCGGGTGGCTGCCAGACCGGCACCACCGACGGTGATGCGGCCGCGGATCAGCGTGCCCAGCATGGTGAAGAAACGGCGGTTGCGCGAGTCAATCGGCGAGACGTAGGTGCCATCTTCTTCGACGTCGCCGAAGCGGTTCAGTAGGTTTTCGCGTGGCACGCGCACGTTGTTGAACAGCAGAGTTCCGTTGTCCACGCCCAGCAGGCCGCCCTTGCGTCCATGGTCACCGATTTCGACGCCGTCGAGCGGGTTGCCGTCCTCGTCGCGGATGGGCACGATCAGGCAGTGCACGCCGTGGGATTCTTCTTCGCCTGGGGTGTAGAGCTGCGCGAATACAGCAGCCATGCGGCCGTCGCGGCCCGCGTTGCCGATGTAGACCTTGCGGGCCGAGTCAGTTGGGCTGTTGATGATGAACTCGTGAGTGTCTGGGTCATAGGTCGCGGTGGTTTCCAGCTCTTGCACGTTGGAGCCGTGGCCGCGTTCGGTCATGGCGTAGCAGCCGAGTAGTTCCGCGTTTTGGATCTTTTCGATGTAGTGGCGGTGGCGCTCGCTACCGAGGTTGTCGACCGCGCCACCCCACAGGCCCCACTGCACACCAGATTTGATGGTCAGCGATGGGTTAACCGCACCAATGGTCTCAATTCCTGACACCGCAGCCAGCGCATTGCCGGAACCACCGTTTTCCTTAGAAAAAGAGTGGCGGGATTCGCCGGATTCCACCAGGAACTTGATGTGCTCGTACATGCGGTCGCGTACCGCATCGATGCCGCCATCGAGGTCGAGCTTGAGGTCTTTTTCTTCCAAAGTCTCGCGCACTGCTTTGCGGTAGGGGGCGGCTTTACCGTCGAGAAGTGTCTGCAGGCCCGCTGCGGCAGAGTGGTCTGGTTCTTTCGGCAGGGTGCGCGGCGAGGACGGCTCCGGGGTGCCCTTGGCCGAGTTGGTCTCCAGGTCAACGTCTTTAACACCAGCACCTTTAGCACCGCTGTCTTTAACGCCGTTGTCCGAATCTTTGCCCGAATCTTTGCCCAGGTTCTTGGCAAATTCTGCGATGCGGTTCATGGGGGTTCTCCTTCCAGGAGGGTCTTACTCGGGTTGTTCTCACGCTGGTTTAGCGTTTAGCGCTCAGCATTCAGCGTTTAGCGTTCAGCATTTAACTTTCAGCGCTCGGCGTTCAGCGTTTAGCGCTCAACGATCGCGGTGATGCCCTGTCCACCAGCGGCGCAGACGGATACGAGTGCGCGGCCGCCACCGTTTTCTTCCAGGGTCTTGGCGACGGTTGCCAGGATGCGTGCACCGGTGGCTGCGAATGGGTGTCCGGCTGCCAGTGAGGATCCTTTGACGTTGAGTTTGTCGCGATCAATAGCACCCAGTGGTTGGTCCAAACCGAGCTTTTCACGGCAGTAGTCTTCGTCTTCCCAAGCTGCCAGGGTGGCCAGGACCTGGGAGGCGAAGGCCTCGTGGATTTCGTAGAAATCGAAGTCCTGCAGGCTCAGGCCGTTGCGCTCCAGTAGTCGTGGCACGGCGTAGGTCGGTGCCATCAGCAGGCCGTCGTCGCCATGCACGAAGTCCACACCGGCTACTTCGGAGTCCACCAGGTATGCGCGGACTGGGATGTTGTGCTGCTGTGCCCATTCTTCGCTGGACAGCAGGGCGACGGAGGCTCCGTCGGTCAGCGTGGTGGAGTTACCAGCCGTCATCGTGGCTTGGGCGCCGTGGCGTTCGGCATCTTTTTTGCCAAATACTGGCTTGAGCTTGGCGAGCTTGTCGACGGTGGAGTCTGGGCGCAGGTTGGTATCGCGGGTGACACCCAAAAATGGGGTGATGAGGTCGTCGAAAAAGCCTTCATCGTAGGCCTTGGCCAGCTTCTGGTGTGATTCCACAGCCAGCTGGTCTTGCGCCTGGCGGGAAATGCCGAATTTCCGGGCGGTGATTGCGGCATGCTCACCCATCGACAGGCCGGTGCGTGGCTCGGAGTTGCGTGGGGTTTCTGGTGCCAGGTCTTTCGGGCGGATGGAGCCGATCAGCTTCAGGCGCTGGGTGGCGGTTTTGGCGCGGGAAAGTTCCAGCAGGGTGCGGCGCAAGCGGTCACCGACGGCCAGTGGTGCGTCGGAAGTCGTATCGACACCACCGGCGATGCCGGATTCGATGCGTCCGGCTGCGATGGCATCGGCCACGTGTACGGCTGCTGCGATGCCGGTGCCGCAGGCCATCTGGATGTCCGTGCCTGGGGTCTGCGAATCAAGCGGGGAGCCTAATACGCATTCGCGTGTCAGGCTGAAGTCCCGGGAGTGTTTCAGGACGGCACCTGCGGTGACTTGACCAACCCGCTCATCCTGCAGCCCATAGCGCGCTACCAGGCCGTTAAGGGCTGCGGTGAGCATATCTTGGTTGGATGCGGAGGAGTATTCCTTGTTCGATCGGGCGAACGGGATGCGGTTGCCGCCCAAGATCGCGACTTTTCGGCGCTGGGTCATAATTTTCTCCCTTGTTTTGTCTCAGAAAACAGTCTGCTTGCTGCAGTTTTTCCGTGACCCTAGGATAGGGTGCCAGGATTCACTTTACACAATTTCGTGTAACCTTAATCACGCATGACCATTCGTACAATTCGTCTCTACCCCTACAGGAGGCCCATAATGGCGAAAAAATCCATGTTGGAACGCGTCATTAACTCAGACTTTGGCGCAAAACTCGGCATCCCCCAGGGCACCAAGCTCCGCCGCTACACTCCTGGCGAGCCCTTCCTGGATGGTCCCGTAGTGGTAGGTGGTGGCGATCTTGCCGACGACATCCGTTCCCTACTGCAGGTGGACTACCAGCTTCTCGACGCCGAGGCGGATTCCAAGCGCGCCGCCATCGTCTTCGACGCCACCGGCATCACCCGCCCGGAACAGCTGCACGAACTCTACGATTTCTTCCACCCGCAGATGCGCAAGCTCGGCGCTTCGGGGCGCGTCGTCGTGATCGGTAATAACCCGGATGACCTGGAAGGTGATGCCCGCATCGTCGCGCGCTCCCTGGAAGGTTTCTCTCGTTCTATTTCTAAAGAACTGCGCAAGGGCGCCACCGGACAGCTGGTCTATGTTGAGCCCGGCGCGCCTATCACTACACTGGAATCCACTCTGCGTTTCCTGCTGTCTGGCAAATCTGCCTTTGTTTCCGGCCAGGTTATTCGCGTTTCTGCGACCGAGAACGAGAACGTGGACTGGGAACGCCCGCTGGCTGGCCAGCTGGCCGTAGTTACCGGCGCCGCCCGCGGTATCGGTGCCACCATCGCCGAGGTGCTGGGCCGCGATGGCGCTGATGTCATCTGCATCGACATCCCGCCGGCTGGCGAGGCATTGGCCGAGGTTGCCAACAAGGTGAAAGGCACTGCCCTGCCACTGGATGTCACCGCAGATAACGCCGCCGAGTCCATCACCGAGCACGCACAGCAGCGTTACGGCAAGGCCGTGGACATCATCGTGCACAACGCTGGTGTTACCCGCGATAAGCTGCTGGCGAATATGAACGAGGGCCAGTGGCAGATGGTGCAAAACATCAACCTGGTGGCCCCGGTACGCATCACCGAGCAGATGCTGGAAAACGGCGGCCTGGCAGCAGATGCCAATGTCGTCGGTATCTCGTCGATGGCGGGTATTTCCGGCAACCGTGGCCAGACCAACTACGCCACCACCAAGGCCGGCATGATCGGGCTTGTCGACGCCTTGGCCGAGAAAATGGCAGCCGCTGGCGGCACCGTCAACGCTGTGGCCCCCGGATTCATCGAAACCGCAATGACCGCCGCTATGCCTACCGGCCCGCGGGAGATCGGCCGTCGTATCAGCTCGCTGAACCAGGGCGGTCTACCAGTCGATGTTGCAGAAACAGTCGCGTTTTTCGCTAGCTCTGGCTCCCGCGCGGTCAATGGCAATACCGTGCGCGTGTGCGGCCAGAACATCATGGGTGCCTAGGAAGGCATAGAGGAATAGGAAGGGTCTTGTTTATGACTGCACAGAATTCCCGCAACTACACCAAGCTGGCCGAAGTCCCCGACATGTCGAAGCTGCTGCGCGGCGTCGTCAAGGACACTCTGCCGGTGTTGGGCACCAAGCGCCACGCCACTGGTGACCCGCAGGCGGCGTTTGAGGTCGCGAATTTCACTGTGGACCGCGAGCACCTAGCCGCCTATACCCGTGCGACTGGCCTGCGCTATAGCAGCGAACTGCCGATTACTTACCCGTTCGTGCTGTCCTTCCCGCTGTTTTTGCAGGTGATGCTGGCGCCGGACTTCCCGTGCCGGGCAGCTGGCACGGTGCATTTGACCAACGAAATTGAGCAGACCCGCCCGCTGCGCATCGACGAGCAACTGACCCTGCGCGTGCACGCAGAAAACCTGCGCCCGCACCGCAAGGGTTTGTTGGTGGATTTCATCAGTGAGATCTCTGTCGACGGCGAGCTGGTGTGGCGTCAGACTTCGGCGTTTTTGGGCATGGGTGCGAAGTTCTCTGCGCAAACGCCGAATGAGGTGCGCACCCGCGGCGAAGATTCCGGCTCCTTGCTGGAGCGGTTGGACGTTGCCGACGAGACCGCCACGGTGAATTGGAAGGTGGACCGCGACATCATTGATGACTACGCGGAAGCCTCTGGTGATAAGAACCCGTTGCACGTGTCCAAGATCGGCGCGAAGGCCTTCGGTTTCCCGGCCCCGATTGCCCACGGCATGTGGACGGCGGCGAAGATGGTCGCTGGTTTGGAAGGCGAACTGCCCGGCGCGCTGCGCTACACGGTGGAATTCCAAAAGCCAGTGATCCTGCCAGCCCGCATCGCGTATTACACGTTCCGCGGCGAAGGTGCCCAACCAGGTCCCGCTACCAACACCCCAGCTACCGACGCCGCTGCTACCGAGGCGCCAGCCACCGACACCCCAGCTACCTGGAACGCACAGGTAACCAAAGGTTCAGATCCGAAGAAGGTGCATGCCGTAGGCAAGTTCGAGGCTCTCAGTTAGCACTCGACTAACGCTCGACTAGCTCTCAACTGGCACCTGCCGGGAGTTTTATACTCCTCACACACCAGAAACCTAGGCCCGATTCGCTGTTATTCTGGCGGAAAAACCCGTTCATAAATAACGAACAAAACACCACGAATCGAAAGGCCTAGGTTTTGTCGTCTCACAATAATTCCACCGCCGCTGACTCTGCTGCTGGCGCCGCCGCTAATTCTGCTGCTAACAGCACTTATATCCCCGTCACCGCGGATCATTTCCGCGCTCGCTTAGCCAAAGCGGAAAAAATCGTCGCCGACCAAAACTTAGCGGGTTTCCTGGTCAGCCCGGGCCCAGAGTTCCAGTACCTGACTGGTTCCACGTTTAGTTCCCACGAGCGCGCCACCTTCCTGGTGCTGCGTGCGGACAAAGAACCAGTGGCGGTGTGCCCGGAGACCGATGTGCTGACGCTGCAGCAGGAAAACCTGGACGAGCTCGGCTTCCGCTTCGAGGCCTGGCGCGACGGGCAGTCCCCGTATGAGATCACGCGCAAACTGTTGGAAGAAAACAGCGAGCACAAGGCCGTAGCGGTGGCTAATGCGATGACCGCCGATCACGTGTTGCGCCTGGATGCTGTGTTGCCGAACCACAGCATCGAATTGGGTTCGGATGCGATGAGCCAGTTGCTGTTAGCCAAGGGCGAGGAGGAAATCTCGCAGTTGGCGGCCGCCGCGGCCGCGATTGACCGCGTGCACGAGCAGGTTCCGGCGTTGCTTCGCAACGGCGTCACCGAGCGCGAAGTGGCCGATAAGCTGCATGATCTGATCTTGCAGGAGCACCACAGCATCGATTTCATCATCGTCGGCTGTGGCGAAAATGGCGCGAACCCGCACCATTCGTTCTCGGACCGCGTGCTGCACACGGGCGAGCCGGTGGTCGTCGACCTGGGCGGTGCTTTTGGCGATGGCTACCGCTCGGATTCCACCCGCACGTATGTGGTCGATGGTGCCGTCGACAAGGCCCCGCAGGAATTCCGCGATGCCTATGAGGTTGTTACCCGCGCGTTCCATGCTGCCCGCGAGGCCGCGAAGCCGGGTGCGACGGCGGAGTCGATTGATCGTGCTGCCCGGGAGATCATCACGGAGGCCGGCTATGGCGAGAACTTCAGCCACCGCTTAGGCCACGGCATTGGCTTATCGACGCACGAGGATCCGTTCTACCTGGAGGGCAATAAGCAGCAGGTACAGGAAGGCTTCACATTTTCCATCGAGCCCGGCATTTATGTCGAGGGCAAGTGGGGCATGCGCCTGGAAGATATTGTGGTGCTGGAAGAAGATGGCCCACGCCACCTGAACCAGCAGCCCCGCGAGTTGCGGTAATTCGCGAGACTTCGTGAGCTGAATCTATGCCCAGGGAAAGCCTTGAAGCTCGGTTTGCTCTCGGGGACGTTGCTTAAGCACGACTCGATCACATAGGCTTGTACTATCAAGACCGGTTCCGCTGCTCTTCGTAGCAGTCCAGGGCCGGTCCTCATTTTTCTTCGGTCGTTTCTAGGGGTGAAGCGCCCCAGGTTTTGTTCCATCTGAGTAGACGGGAAGATCCCGTATCATGCTGAAAAGAAACTGAGGATGCTGCGAAAGCCCGTGCCGTCTTCCCAGCAGCAAACGTTATCGCCGAAAATGCACGGCCAGGCGGGAAAACAGACCAGATAACAACCAAAGAAAAGGCCTTGACGAGTGGGTAAAATACTGGCATTTGTACGCACGATCCCGGAACAGTTCTGGTTCGTCCCGGCTTTGTTTGTCATGGCCGCCATTGTTCTTTCGCAGATGCTCGTCAGCTTGGACCACATTGACTATGAGCTGCCGGGTTTCCTGCATGATCTGTTGTTCGCCACGGGTGCCGACGGTGCGCGTTCGCTGCTTTCTGCCGTCGCCGCGTTCCTGGGTGTGGCGGGCACGGCCTTTTCCATCACCATTTCGGTGATCAGTACTGCGTCGACGACGTATGGCCCTCGTTTGGTGCGCAATTTTATGCGCAACCGCAATAACCAAATTGTGCTGGGCGTTCTCACCGCAACGTTTGTTTATACCTTGCTGGTGTTGCGCACCATCAAGTCCGCTGACGACGGTGATGGCGAATCCTTCATCCCGCACATGGCGGTCAATGCCGCGATTATTTTCGGCGTTATCGATGTTTTTGTTTTTGTCTGGTTTATCCACCACATCGCCAGTTCGGTGCAGATCGAAACTATCAGCACCCAGGCGTGTAAGGATTTTGAACGCACGATTAAAAACACCTGGCATGATCCGGACGACGACGGTGTCGAGTGCTTCCCGGCGCCCACGGAAGGCGGCGGGCTGGTTGCCGCGCACCAGAGTGGGTTTTTGACTCGCATCGATTACGACATGTTGCGTCGTGATGCCGAAAGCTGCAACGTGAACGTCAGCCTGCTGGCACGGCCGGGCGATCACGTGGTGGAGGGTGCGCCGCTGGCTCAGGTGTGGCCGGAGCAGCGTGCCGACGCCGTCGCCAAGGCCTTGCGCGATCACTTGCACCTCAGTACTTCCCGCACCACGGAGCAGGATTTGCGTTTTGCGCAGCAGCAGTTGGTGGAGTTGGCTTTGCGTGCGATGGCGGGTGGCACGGATGATCCTTATACCGCGATCACGGTGTTCCAGCAGATCACCCCGGGCATTGTCACGGCAGTCAGCCGGAGCGAAGATGCGAATGTGCTGCTTGACGACGCCGGTGCACCCCGCGTGTATCTGCGCCCGGTGACTATCCAGGAGATCGTCGATATGCCATTTGACCACGTGCGCCCGCATGCCCTGGGCTTCCGAATTGTGGCAGAGGCCCTCGTAGATCTGGCCCACCACATTCGCGCTAACGCGAAAGATCCTGTGATTGCGCAAAGCGCGACACAGCACGTCGCCACCATCCTGGAAGAAGCCCAGGACCAGCTCAGTGCGCGCGATATGCAGCTGCTCCGCGAACACGCACAGACCAATTTTTACGACGCATTAGGCTCTGACGGCTCACAGCACAGCTAACCTGAGCTAAACCTGCGCCACCCCACCGGCTTTGCGATAATGGAGTAATGACTCGCGCCACATCCACCACGCAACGCCTAGAACGCTCAACAATCCGCCACAACCTCTCGCAATTTGTGGTGCGCTGGCGCGAACGAATCGCCGCCTAAGCACACAAATTAAACTAAGAGGAAAAGACATGAGCATCATAGACCCAGCAACAGTAAGGTACTGTCTTGCCCAGGGCATGACACAGACCGAGCTGGCGCGCGAGTACGGGGTGACCCGGCAGTACATTCACAAACTGGCCAAACAGGCTGGACACGAGCCGTTGAGAACGATTGTTACCGAAAACTTTCCGTGGCCGATCAAACCAGAGTTTTCACAGAACAACCTTTACCAGGTGTTAAGAGTGATAGGCACATTCAACCTTGATCCAGAAGCCATAAGCGATAACACCTTGAGAAGGGTGAGGGCGGTTCTACGTAAGCTACGGAACTTCAACACCGTGATCGACTGCGACCCCGGCTATCCAGCCGTACCTGGGTTGGTGAACACGGCAGGGTTTGCGTATGTGCCGCGTGCAGAAAGCGATGAAAACTTCATCGTAAAAATCAAGCCCGAAACAAGAATCACACCTATCGGCAGAAAACTTTGGCGTATGCCAGAAGGAGTGCCGGGAATGAACTAATGGTTTGGCTGAACGCCCCAGGTTTTGTTCCATCTGAGTAGATGGAAAAATCTTTGAACTTTCCCAAGAAAATTATCCAGGATGCCAAGGATTAAGTGGTTCGTCTCGTAGAAGACCGTTCTGGCAGAGAGCCTTTCGATGCACCCCACGTGCCCAGCTGTGGCCCCGCAGCTGGGCGTGTCGTGGCATGTTGCTCGGCGATGCGCCCGGCTCGCCCAGCATGAAGAAGGACAGGTTGCGCAACTCGGAAGGCACGAGTCGAACTCGTAACGTTCCTAGCCCACCTGGTGCTGCACTGCGATATTGCGCTGACTGCGTGAGCGGTCTTGGGGATCAGCGACTGTGGCCCGCTGCAATGTCGACAAACTGCCGGTCACCCCACGAAAGTCTTTAACGCTAGCGTTTCACGTCCGGCGGCCATGGTGGGCTCTTGGTGAGCCCCACCTCCTTCGCAGTAAGCGGCATTGATGAATCCAAGGCAGCCATCGCCTTGTACTTGGTGAGAAATTGCTCGCGGCTGCCGTTAAAGCCGCCGGCCTCGATTGCCCACCACAGCAGCTGGATCGTGTCAGCGTGCTGAATGCTCCCTCCGGGCGAAAACTGACCTCTGCGTTGCGCTTGGGTGAGCACCTTTGCCTGTTTCTTGATGACATTGGTGCCGTCTGTCTCGTCGCACACGAGGATGACTTGTTCACCCGCGCGAGCGCGACGCAACTAGGGAACGCAGTCGGTGGTAAGGAACTTGAAGATCGGCCCTGTGTCAAGGATGTGCATTACTCCGCGCCGTCCATAAGCGCCGACAGCTCCTCAGAGGTTCGCCGCTCACCTGTGTCCTTGGGACGGGGCGCCGACACGGCTGGCGCCTCGACAGGAATGATTCCCTCCTTAGCCAGGGCTGCCTTCGTGGTTGAGGCATCGGGATCGCCGCTGAGCTTAGCGATAGTTGAGGAGGCCACGCTCCCCTGGCGGTAGCCCTCTATGGCCCGTGTCATGAGGCTCTGCGGACCGCGAGGCTTGCTCGACTGATCTCAAATAAGCCCCGCCATCTTCGGTTCTTTGTTCCAGTTGGTGAAGTCGAAGGAAGCGCGTCGACATTCTGGTGAGCATTACACCAGTGAGAAGAATATTCTGAAGACGATCGAGCCGTTGTTCCTGGATGAGTTGCGCGCAGAGGCTCGCCGTTTGATCAATTCAAAGTCCACGAGCGTAAAGAAGCTGCGGGAATTCCGCGATAGCCTGGCGAACAACATTTATTGCGACCCTGCTTGTGGTTCCGGAAACTTCCTGATTGTGGCCTACCGCGAGCTGCGCAAGATTGAGACGGAGATGATTGTTGCTATCCGTGAGCGTGAGGGCAGCGCGGGCAGCATGACTTTTGATATTTCGTGGGAGCAGAAGCTTTCCATTGACCAGTTCTATGGTTTTGAGATCAACTGGTGGCCGGCGAAGATTGCCGAGACTGCCATGTTCTTGGTGAATCATCAGGCAAACCGGGAGCTTGCCGACGCCATCGGCCTGGCTCCGGAACGTTTGCCGATTAATATCACCGCGCACATTCACCACGGCAACGCCTTACAGCTGGATTGGGCGGAGATCCTGCCGGAAACCAATGGTCAGACCTATATCTTTGGTAACCCGCCGTTTATTGGGCAGTACACCAAGACTAAGGAACAGACAGCTGATATGAAGCGTGTCTGGGGCAAGGATTACGACGGCTACCTGGATTACGTCACTGGCTGGCACGCGCAAGCACTGAACGTACTACAGACGCGCCACGGCGAGTTCGCTTACGTAACCACGAACTCGATTACACAAGGCCAGCCGGTTCCTGCGTTGTTCGGCCCAATCTTCCGAGATCACTGGCGCATCAAGTTTGCCCACCGTACATTTAGCTGGGATTCAGAGGCACCCGGCAAGGCCGCGGTGCATTGTGTGATCGTCGGGTTCAGCCGGAACACCAGTGTGAAGCCGCGTCTGTGGGACTACCCAGAACTTCGTGGCGAAGCCGTCCCCGTTCCGGTGGAGAAATCCATCAACGCTTATTTGGTCGACGGGCCAAATATCTTGGTAAAAAAGCGGTCAAAACCACTGGCAGACATTCCGCCTGCACGGTTCGGTTCGAAGCCTGCCGACGGAGGTAATTTAATCGTCGAATCTAATGATTACCCTGAAGTCGCTAATGATGCAGTAGCTGCAAAATATTTACGCCCCTTCCGCATGGGACGTGAGTTAGTTCGAGGACTCGATCGTTGGTGCCTATGGATGGATCATGAAGGCTTTAATCCGGTTGATCTGAATAAATCTGCCATCCTTAAAAACCGAATTGAAAATGTCCGCCAATTCAGATTAGCCAGCAAGAAGCAAGCAACACAGGATGCTGCGAATGTTCCATATTTATTTCAAGAGGTACGACAACCGGACTGCAGTTACGTGGGCATACCATGCGTAGTTTCTGGAAACAGAAAATTTTACACCGCATACGACCCCGACGGGTTACTGTTTGCATTAATTTCTTCATCTATGTTTATGACATGGCAGCGAACTGTCGGCGGACGACTAAAATCTGATCTGAATTTTGCTGCAACATTGACCTGGAATACTTTTCCAGTGCCAGATATTGACAACACCAGTAAAGAACGGATCATCGCAGCGGGCAAAACAGTTGTCGAAGCACGTGAACTTCATCCCGAGAGATCGCTTGCCGACCACTACAATCCGCTCGCCATGGACCCTGCTCTGTTGAAGGCCCACGATTCCCTCGACAAGGAAGTCGATAAGGCATTCGGTGCGCCGCGAAAACTCACCACTGAGCGACAACGCCAAGAGCTGCTATTTGAAAACTATTCGAAACTCAGGGACAAATAGATCGATAAAGACATCCAATGCTCTGATTCGTCAAAACTATATGCGCAAGAGCTTAAAAGGCTTTTCAAGCTCTTGCGCATTCAGCTGCCTACCATCTAGATTCGATTAAAGATGCGGATGCACTCCTGGACCGTAGGGAATTCCAAGAAAGTAGAATGCATACAGAACCAGATTGAAGACAATAAAGAAGCCAATCGAATAAGGCATCATTATTGACATATATGTACCTATACCAGCGTTTTTATCGTACTTCCGCATGTAAGCAAGAACCACCGGCATATACGGGAAGAGGGGTGTAACGATATTAGTTGACGAATCACCGATGCGATAAGCAGCTTGAATAAAGCCTGGATTATAGCCAAGTTGCATGAGCATCGGCACAAAAATTGGTGCTTGAAGCGCCCACTGAGCTGAACCCGAAGTAATTAAGAAGTTAAGAAGTACGGTGAAAACCGAATAAGCAAAAATCAGCCCAATCCCCGTAAAGCCGACTGTTGTAAGCCAATCTGCCCCTGTCACCGCAATCCACAAACCAAGGTTTGACCATTTAAAATACTCAATAAACTGAGCAATTGCAAACACCATCACGATATATGATCCCATGCTTGACATGGCTTCTGCCATGTGCTTTGAGACATCACCAGAAGATTTAATTTTTCCGGCCATAATTCCATAGCTCACGCCGAGAACCAAGAAAAAACCAAGTAACAGAGGAATAATTGAGCTCAAGAACGGCGAATTTACGATTGATCCGTTCTCTCCCCGAAGCGGAGAAGCTGGAAACGCGACAACAATTGCAATGAAAGCAATATATAGAAGACCGAATAGGCTTGACCGCCAAAAAGCTTTATGCTCACGTGAAGTAAGCTCCCTCTGCACCTCTTCATCATCTTCCGAACTAGATTCATTATCTTCATTAGCTTGGTAAACACCTAGGCGTTTCTCAACTACGTTGTTAGTGATCCACCCACCAATAAGGGTCAGAAAAACTGTACAGACAATGTTGAAGTACCAGTTAGCTACAGGCGAAACAATTACCGTGTCGTCGACGATTTTCGCTGCCTCAGTCGAAATCCCAGCCAACAACGCATCCGTGCCGCTTACGAACAAGTTAGCGGTAAAACCACCGGCCGCACCTGCGAAACCTGCTGAAATACCTGCAATCGGATGACGTCCAACCTTAAGAAATGCTATTGCCATAAGTGGGGGGATAAGCACCAATGCAGCATCCGATGCGAGATTTCCAAGGATACCGATGAATACTGCCAGGTACGGCAAAAATCCTCTCGGCACGCGAGCAACTGATTTTCTGATCGCTGTGTCAAGATAGCCAACTTGCTCAGCAAGACCAATGCCTAGCATAATCCCCAGGACCAGCCCCAGTGGAGCAAACCCTGTAAAATTATCAAGCATTGAGTCAAGAATATATATCAGGCCTTCACCCGTCGCCAGAGATTTAACAGGCGTATCTTCATTCGTCTGCGGGTGTATGACGCTCGCATTCAGCGCTTGCCCTATAGCAGATATGACGATCACGAGAACGGCAAGCGAAACGAACATTAAGAATGGATCCGGTAGCTTGTTACCAACTTTTTCGATAGCATCGAAAAATCGCGTTGATAAATCCCGTTTTTCTGTCTTGTTTTTAGTCGACTGATTCATGGGTTCCTTCTTCCTTTAATAGCGACTTAAGCGCAGAGGAAATAACAGATACGGCTAATGGGATTACTTTCTCATCTATGTCGAATTCGACGGTATGGTGGCCATTTTTCTTTTCGGAGCCGAACAAAATATAGGTACCTTGCCCCCCATTCTTTTGGACACGTTTGATCATTGTCATTGCATCCTCCGACCCTGTGAGTTTGTATTCTGCAATAGTTGCACGATCGACTTCTGCCACTTCAGTAGAAGAATCCTGTATCTGCGTTGCAAGTTCTATATCTGGCGCACATTCCGCAGCATGTCCAACTATCTGGGATGAGACCTCTACTCGCTGCATACATGCAGCTCCCTCAAGTATGCATTTAGCCCGCTCACCCAGACCTTCATTTACTTCACTCGTCGAACCACGGGTTTCAAACTTCAAAATTGCTTTATCTGGTGTAACGTTACGTCCAGTTCCTGCTTCCAAAACACCAACATTGATCCGGCTTATGCCTCTGCTGTCTCGTGGCATCGCATGCAAATTTAGAGCTGCGGTTGCAGCTGCAAGTAAGGCATTCTCCCCTGCTTCTGGGTCGTTACCAGCATGCGACGCGGTACCGCAAAACGTCGCATCATACTTAGTGCTAGCTAAAAAACCAGATGCCGCACACTCAACATGCCCTAATGGCATTCCAGCCCGCATATGTATTGCGATTAATTTATCTATGTCATCGAGCATCCCCGCATCGACAAGGGATGCGGCTCCTCTCAAACCTTCTTCGGCGGGTTGAAAGATGATTTTGATTTTGCCACTAAGGCCCACAAAATTATTTGCAACCCATTGCGCAACACCTAGACCAATTGCAGCATGCGCATCATGTCCGCACGCATGCATAGCACCATAATTCTCAGAGGCGAATCCCCCCATTACTGGTGCATGGTTCGGGTCATTTGATTCTATTAGGTCATTTGAATCAATATCTACACGTAACCCAACGGTAGGGCCAGGCGTCCCTGTATCAAACGTAGCGATTGCCCCTGTGTACCCATTCCCGATTACATCGATGACCTTTGGATCGGCACCTCGTTCCAAAGCTTTTTGCTTATATATAGAAAGTACTTCTCCATTTGGGACTCCGAGCCTCTCGCCAACTGTATGGATTGTAGGACCGAATTCCACATCAAAATTGAGAGCACCTAGCGCCTCAACCAGTTGCGCAGTAGTGAGATACTCGCACCATCCCGGCTCAGGATACCTGTGTAAACTCCGGCGAAATGCAATCAGATCAATCATTAGGCCCCCTGACCAAGTTCGAACAAGCCACCGACTTCAAAGATTCTTTCTTCATCTTTTACCACTCGGCCACCTTGAATAATTCCAATAATCGACTCAGGTTTAGCAAGCATGTGGATGTTCTCCAGCGGATCTATCCTAGTCAGTACTAAATCAGCAGTTTTACCCTTTTCCACGGTTCCGATTTGGCTATCAAGCCGTAAAAGCCGTGCAGCATTTATCGTTCCGGCTTGAATCGCTTGCATCGGCGATAACCCTAGATCAACAAGGTGGCCGAGCTCCTTTAGGTTCTGGCCATGTGGGCAAACACCGGCATCAGTTCCCATCGCAACTTTTACGCCTGCTTTTATTGCACGTGATACATGAGCTTTTGCAGTCGCACTCCACACAACCTTCTTCTCATAAAGGTAATCGGGGACGACCTTGGGGTCTGGCACCCTCAAAGCTGCTGAAAGCGTTGGCACCAAATAAACGTCGTTTTCTTTCATATAAGAGATACCTGCATCATCGATTTCGTACCCGTGCTCGACACTTGTGATACCGCCACGAAGCGCGTGATGAATACCCTCGCACCCTTGTGCGTGGGCTGCGACCGGTTGGCCCGCTCGCTTAGCCATTTCTTCAACGATAATTGCAACCTGATTATCAGTGATTCCGACATCGTTTGGAGTGTCTGTTGGACTTGAGACGCCACCTGTGGTGCATACCTTAATTACGTCTGCACCATCGCGAACTAAACGCCGCACACGCTTTCGAAGTTCATCGTCGGTATCTACGACAGGATCAACCACAGCCAAGCCAGGATCAACATTTTGCCCATTAGGTAAACAGAAATCTGTGTGCCCTCCAGTCGGAGACAAAGGAGCAATTGCAATATGCATACGAGGGCCAAGAATTTTTCCATCTGAGATCGCCCGCCGGTAACCTGCATCAATCCCGCCAAGGTCTCTCGCGGTGGTTACACCGGCCATCAAGGTCTTCCGTAAATTAGCGGCTGTATCAAGTACGCTCTCAACCGCAAGACGGCGCTGCAAGTATGCAGGGTCCAATTCCAAATTAACCCCGAAATGAAGGTGGGCGTCGATAAACCCAGGAAGCAAAAACGCTCCATCCGCATTTATCAAAGCCACATCTTGACCACGCTCCACCGATACGGAACTGTCCATAACTTCTGCGATTACGCCGTCTTTGATGAGAACGCTGGCGCCTTCCCTGACATGGCCTCCGGTCCCATCAACCAAATTTACGTTTGTAATACAGAATGAGTTTTTCGCGACAGGGGTTTTGGGAAATAGCGCGCGCATTCAGTCCTCCTACTACTTATGAAGCTGGTCCCATAATTCCTCAAAGTTTCTCATAGACTCAGGTCACTAATCCACAAAGGGGGTGATCTGTTTAATTATTCCCAGAAAAAGTACCCCCAATTTCATTATATTCATCCATCGAAAGGCCAACTGCCTGCAATGTAACCAAGCCTACAAGCGGATCAAGTGACATAAACCGATAAATAGGCGATACTGAGACGCAGTTAACTATTGCCAATTCAGATGCCAACAGCGCACTTCAGATGGCAAGATTGAAAGGTAGCCAATGGACAAGCCTATAAGCGAAACGACATCTCCCCCGCCTGCCAGGAAACTCGGGACCATAGAAGTGGCAGCTATATCTTTAGGATTCATGGGACCTGTCATGGCTATGTCTCTAAACGGAATTGGTGTCGCCGAACTTGTCGGCAAGGCAGTTCCGTTCACGTTTATCATTGCCTCCATAGGAACATTATTTGTTGCTTATTCGTTCATCCGGCTTCTCGGCAAAATCACGCACGCGGGTTCTGTCTATGCGTTAGCGGGGATAGCCTTAGGCCCCAGAGCGGGTTTTTTCTCAGGATTCGCCTTATTAGGCACATACATCTTCCTCGCTGCTTGCATCGCAGGCGCATGTGCCACGTTTTTCGAAGCATTATTACTCGAATTCAATTTAGAGCTGACTAGCCGTGCTTGGACGCTGATTCCTATCATCGTTGGCATCTTTGCCACACTAATCACGCTTCGAGAATCGAAAATCGCAGCAAAAATAACACTAGCGATTGGCTTTGTCGGAATTCTTGCAATGTTTGTATTGGCTATAACAATCGTCTATCAAACTGGAGTATCTGCCTCGTCTGTCCCTGGGAACCTCGATTTCACCACCTTACTCCCTGGTGAAAACTCCTGGAAGGCAATTGCTACTGCATCCGTTTTCGCATTTATTTCATGGGCAGGTTTTGAATCTGGATCAGCATTAAGCGAAGAAGCAGATACGCCAAAGACTGTCATCCCTCGGGCTCTTTTGCTAGCGGTACTGTTTGGCGGACTTCTATACGTTTTCATTATGTTCGCACAAACCGTTGGGTACGGAACTACCGAAAGCGGCATCACTAGTTTTGCGACCGCTTCTTCGACATTAACGTCTTTGTCTTCAGAATATATTGGTTCGTGGTACGCAATTCTTATTGCAATTATTGCGTTTATTGTCGCTTTCGGAGCTTTCCTCAGTTCAACAACGGCTACTTCTCGACTTCTTTTCGCCCTGGCTCGTGACGGGTTCGCTCCAAAGGCTTTCCAACAGCAACATCCCAAAACCGCCGTGCCAGTGTACGCCGTGTTAGCCACGGTAGGCCTTACCATAACGATGACCGTCATCTTGGGACTATTCAGCGTTTCTGCAGTTGATACTTATTACTGGTACGCAACCATCGGTGTGTTATGCATGATCATCGCTTACGGGATGGCATCAGTTGGCGCTGTGAAATTTATTTGTGCCTCCAAAAACGGTATTCCACGCTGGGAGATCGTTTTCCCTGTCATCGCTTTGATCTATCTCGGTTTTGTCTACATTGTCCAGGTTACTGGTCAAAATTCTCCCTACACTTATTTCCCATGGATCGCAGGTGCTTGGTGCATCGGAGGCTACCTAATTGCATTAGCTAACCCCAAAAAAGCAAAGGCCCTTGGACAGAAATTAATTACAACTAGCTAGGAGTGGCTATGTCAGATTCCACGTTTACTTTTCTTGCAACATCCGATCTATCATCCAGAATTAAGGGGCGGTCAGTTCTTAGCAAGAACTATGCACCTGGTACAAGCGTAGGGTGGGTTCCCGCCAATATCGGTATTACCAATACTGGACACATCGCGGAAGATCTTCCTTTCGGATCATCTGGTGATCTCAGGCTGTTAGCTGACGATGAGTCTATTCGACAGATTAATGGCATTCCAGGGGTCCCTGACACCCAACTTGTATTTTCAGACATTGTCAAAAACGATGGTGAGCCTTGGTCATGCTGCCCTCGTACCATTCTTAAGGAAACCATCCAAGAATTATCGGAAAAGTTCGGCTTATCAATGACAGCCTCATTCGAACACGAATTCTCTGAAAAGGGTTTAACAACTGCTTCACATCCTTTCTCCTTTTTGAGGTTCCTTGACCATGGCGAAATCGGTAAAACCCTCGTTTCAGTACTAGAAGCAGCTGAGATACGTCCAGAATGTTGGCTACCTGAGTATGGCAAACACCAATACGAGATAACCATGGAGCCAGAAAAACCTTTGCAAGCTGCCGACAACGCAGTCCTGATAAGAGAGCTTACAAAACAGGTATACCGAGCAGCCGGTAAAGAAATTACTTTTAGCCCAGTCCCTTTCCCCGGCGATGCGGGGACCGGAGTCCACATTCATTTTGGCCTTTACGGACCAGCCGGAGAAGTTGTCGCTTATGACCCTAAGGCTCCTGGGCGGCTATCATCGGTTGCTGCCAAATTCAACGCCGGCATCATTAAGTATGGCCGTGCCATGACTGCGATATTTGCACCGCTATCGATTAGTTATGACCGGCTTAAACCTAACAATTGGTCGACAGCCAAAATATTCTGCGGGGTCGAAAACCGTGAAGCCCTTCTCCGGGTTTGCCCAACGAATGAGATTGGAGGAAAAGCCCCTGACAAACAATTCCATTTCGAATTCAGGGGCGGAGATGCAGGAGCCAATCCGTGGTTGTTGCTCGCTGCTCTTATTAAAGCCGGAATGGAAGGTATTCGACAAGATTTACCGCCCGTAGACGTCGTTGCCGGGGAAGTGGATTTCACTGATGAGTCTCTATCGTTTGAATCTCTTCCGGACTCTCTTGGCAGTGCGTTGCAGGTATTAGAAGGTTCCGATACCGTAAAGAGCTGGTTTAGCAAGGAATTCGTGGAAACGTACATAGCCGTCAAGAGACAAGAGCTTAAAGATCTTGAAGGTAAGTCGTTCTCCGAACAGTGTGAGGTGTATAGCAATGTCTATTAATGAGGAAATCACTAAAACTGTCGCTACCATGCCACTGTTTGACCATCATTGCCATGGGATTCTTTGTAAAGATTTGTCCAGACTTGAGTTTGAATCTTTCATCTCAGAATCTTCTTGGCCTGCGAGCGATGGGACTACTAGATTTGATTCTCAAATCGGGTTTCAAATCTTAAGCCAATGTGGCTCTATGCTTTTGGGAAATAGCGAGACCAGCACTACCAACCAATCTTTCTTATCAGCGCCTCAATATATTGCAAGGCGCACAGAATTAGGTTGGGAAAAGGTCAGCGAAAGGCTAATGCTCGGAGCTAACATTACTTCCTTTGGCGTCGAAACTGGGCACACCCCCTCAGAGATTACGTCCCCAACGGCCTTAGCCGATTTTGCACAAGGTAATTCGCATGAAATCATTCGATTAGAGAGAATCGCAGAAGATGTACTTAACGATCCACAGCATAAGAACTTAAACACTGATGAATATCTCCAAATGCTAGAAGCAGCATTGGAATCGCGCCTAAAGGGTGCGATTGGTGTGAAGTCAATTGCTGCTTACAGAATAGGCTTCGACTTCTCACCAGAGAAACCGAGCACTGCTGAATTAAGGCAATGCATAAGTTCACTTTTGCAGGAGCCAAAGCCTCTTCGCCTTGAGAGCGATGTACTAACTCGCCACCTTTTGTGGTGGGCGATTGAGCAGGAACAAGTTATTCAGCTGCATGTTGGCTATGGAGATGACGATGTCGATCTCCATAAAGCTAACCCTCTTCTCTTAATGGACCTTTTCCGCGCAAGTGTTAGTTCCGGAGCCAAATTTACTTTGTTGCATTGCTACCCGTACCAGCGAGAGGCCGGTTTTTTGGCTGACGTGTTCCCACATGTTTACTTTGATGTTGGCCTCGCAATCAATTACAGTGGCGCACGCTCAAAAGCAATTATTGCTGAGTCTTTGGAACTCGCACCGTTTGGAAAAATCCTCTTTTCTACCGATACATTTGGGTTGCCCGAACTCTATTATTTAGGCGCAAAATTATTCCGCCAAGGCTTGTCCGCCGTACTGAATGAATTCTCATCGACATACGGATGGCCTCATGAGGAGTGCAAACGCGTGGCAAAAATGATCGGTTACGACAATGCGGCTCGACTTTATGGTGTCGATGATCGCTAAATATCCAGTTACTCAATGCCAAGGGATTCACTTATGCAAAATTTTACTTTGAAACAACTCATCGAAGTTGGCGAAAAGTGGACTAAACTAATCGACGACCATCTAGATTTTGCTGTGTCACTTCGCGAGAGGATCCATGCTTCCCCACGGATTAGCGGAGATGAAACTGATACGAAAAACCTCGTCGTCGAAGCTATGGAAGTTCAATTGTCCGAAGTAGCCGAAACCGGTGGTATCACGCGGTTCGGACCTGAGCAAGGCCCCGCAATCGGTCTCCGTGGCGAACTTGATGCTTTACCAATCCAGGAAAATACTGGAGTTTCCTTTGCAAGCACTAACCAAGCGATGCATGCTTGCGGTCATGATGTACATCTTGCCGCATTAGTAGCAGTTGTGCGAGCGGCAAAGAACCTATCACTGCCTTTTGCTATAGCTCCCTTCTTACAGCCTCGTGAAGAAACTTATCCTTCTGGTGCAAAAGATATTTGTGAGTCCGGAAAATTTAAGGAGCTAAACATTTGCGCTTCGATTGGCGCACACGTGCATCCAAGCTTGGATTCAGGCCAGGTTGCTGCGGGACCTGGTTTCGTGAATGCAGCAGCAGGAGAAATAATAATAAACATTTCAGGGACTGGTGGACACGGTGCATATCCACATAACGCCGGGGATACCGCAGTATGCACCGCTCAAGTTGTAACTGGGCTCTCTGAAATCGTGCGTCGCACAAACGATCCAATGTCACCAGCTGTCTTAAGTGTGGGCACGATCTCTGTCGGAGATGGAGCGGCAAATGTACTTCCCGGGGCTGGACTAATTAAAGCGACTGTTCGAAGTACTAGCAGCAAAAACAATCGAACGATTTCCAAGGCAGTCAAAAAATTTGCTGAGTACACAGCTCAATCATTTGATTGCACTGCAGATGTTTCTTACATAGAAGGAGAACCAGCCTTAATTAATGACGATATCTTGTCGGCCAACTTTAACAGTTTTGCAGAACAAAACGGTCTGGAAATAGGAACCACCATGCGTTCACTTGGCGCAGACGACTTTTCCTTCTACGGTGAATTAGTTCCTAGCCTCATGTGCTTTGTTGGAGTGGACGAGAAGCTCAGCCTCCATGACCCAAGATTCTTACCTAGTGAGGATGCTATTCGTCATGTCGCTATTGCCATGATCTCTGGATATCTAGCTGCTTCACAGATGTTTATCGAGGACGTTATTCAGTAGTGTCCAAGTTTTCGATGGATTAGTATTTTATCAGCATCCACGCTGGCTTTATTCTTTAATTGAGGCATCTTGACACTCTCCAGTCTTATTTCATGACTAATGGTGAGTGGCTTAGTATGCCTCATTCAGGGTAACGGGCCGTGGAAAGGCAGAGCGCCTTCATTTCTCCACAAAATCATTGTCGAATCATTGAAAATAGTGAGCTATTGTGCCCATACTGAGCTGCCCATCGTTGATCACCATACGAAAAATGCCACCATTCTTGGAGATACGGTGCAAACTCTTGCTGAATTAAAACCATAGACAATAACCTCCGTAGATCCCTAATCAACAATTGATAAGGATCCGCTTCAGGGGGAATCGATTCAAAATAATTCGACTCTGCAAGGTCATCAAACGAATCAAAGTCCGTACCGAGTGGTAGACCTATTCCTTTGTAACTTAAAGTAAGATCAACTGCACCACCGGTAGTATGGGGCGGATCAATGTCAGTATCACTAGTGCTAGCAACCGACCCCGGGCGTAATTCAGGATCTTCGTCAAGATAAATTTCGCCTAGTTCTTCCTGAAAAGCTAGCGTCCTCCAGGTGTCCAAGATAAAAAGGTCGAGCCCCTCGGGCAATTGCTTTTGTGCCTCTTCAAGACGTTTTACAACAGATGCCCGGGCATACATATTCCTCGGCATAGTTATTGATTCCAATCGTGAGTAAATATGGTTTTGCTGAAGACTATCAGGAAGCCGAACTAATTGGTCTCCATTTTCTGCTCTTGCTATCCGTCGAACCTCGTCATGATTAATGGGTAGAATTAACGGCGGAAGGTCTGCAGGGACGAGTGGTCGTAACTCATCCAATACAAATTCTTTAAGCCACGGTCTTGGTATCATTCTTACCTTCTTCCAATGTCTTACTGTAATCTCCGAGCAAATTTTCGATCGCTTGTTCTTCATCAACCTTGCCTGATACCAAATAGAATATGCCCCCGAGTCCAGTCCAAATTGCCAAAATAATATACTCAGACGGCCATACTAATGAGATCGATGTACCTGGAAATAGCGCAAGGACAATGACTAGCAATGCTCCGATTGCACCGATGAACGGTAGTGCTCGCGTTTTACGTCTTGCAAGATGAGGATATTTGTACGGAAGTCTAATTAACGTCACGACCATCAGGATCCAGACGAGCCCAAGATATATACCGCCGGTATCCAAAAACCAAACGACAGCTGCTTTACCTAGCCATCCCAATCCTATAGTCGTCGCCGCCACGAACAATAAGGCGTTGACAGGGGTCCCACGCGAAGGATGAAGCTTAGCGAGGTTACTAGGCATTAGCTTGACCCTAGCTAATGCAACAACGATCCGTGAGGTCGCCATAAACAAGCCCAAAAACGATGTCAATAACCCTAGGATGGCAATGGCAAAAGCACCCCACCCAAGTATTGGGTATCCTGCCTTTTGGAATGCCGTGATTGTTCCTTGCTCCATC
This sequence comes from Corynebacterium sp. EPI-003-04-2554_SCH2473622, assembly GCF_001665955.1. Classification (NCBI taxonomy): domain Bacteria; kingdom Bacillati; phylum Actinomycetota; class Actinomycetes; order Mycobacteriales; family Corynebacteriaceae; genus Corynebacterium; species Corynebacterium sp. EPI-003-04-2554_SCH2473622. The sequence goes on from NZ_LZMN01000017.1 coordinate 23,169, forward strand.
TTCGCCACTTCTTCCCAAGGCAAGATAAATGCCGAAGCTGTAAGCACAACACAATAAAAGGCACCCGTTAACAGCACAGTAAGAACAACGAGACGTCCAATTTTCTTTGGTGGCAAATTCGCATCCTCTGCGAGTGTTGCAATCAAACCAAACCCCGCCATATACGTCATTCCAGGAACAACAAATCTAAGCGTATTCAATACCGAATTCTGGGATTCATAAAAAGGGGGCCAGAAATTGTTCCAGCTACCTTGAGCAAAGCCCACTGCTGCTAGACAAATCCCTATGCCAATCAGCACGGCGAACAGCACCGTTTGAACCTGCGCTCCTACTGACACCCCAAAATAATTTAATAAGAAAAATAACAAAGTTAACCCCAAACCTGATACAAGGACAGGCAGAGAGACTTCCTGTCCTGCAATCGAGTAAAGAGGCATGCTATGCATAAACGGGAAGACCAAGTCCAGTAATAGGCCAAAAGCAGTGAAATAAAACGCGAGCGATGAAACATACGCACCAATAAGTAGCCACCCCGCGATAAAGCCCCATCGCCGCCCCAGGATTGCATATCCATATACGACTTCGCCACCAGCCCTCGGAAAAAGCGCAGTCAATTCAGCGTAGGCAAGGGCAACAAAAGCAGCCAACAAGGACCCAAGGGCCAGCCCAAAGATCATTCCGCCTGCACCATAGTTGTCGAAAAATGTTCCATTCGTATAAATCCAGCTGGAACCAATAACACCTGACACGCCAAGAGCAATGAGAGAAAACACTCCTAGCGACTTTTTTAACTCTGTTTGTGCCACCGGCATCCCTCCAAGCATTAGGTGATTTAAATCATAATACACCATTTGGTGAAATGCCCCAGGTTTTGTTCCGTTTGAGTGGATGGGAAATTCTGGAGAATGCCAAAGAAATTTGACCAAAATACCAAGGATCGAGTGATCCGCCTTGTTGAGGACCGCATTCTGGCGGAGAACATGTCCATGCAGGAAGCATGCAAAACTGTAGCACCCAAACGGGGGGCTCGTGGCATACCGCCCGGCAATGGGCGCAGATGGCTCGTCGTGAAGGACGAGTCCCTGAACACCTGCCAAAAGACCTGGCAGGTGAAAACGCCAGGCTACACCGAGAAAAACCACAAGCTACGCGACACCAACGAGTTGTTGAAAGCTGCCTCGGCTTTTTTCGCATCGGAACCAGGCCCAAAACCTTAAGAAATGATCCGATTCATCGATGAGCACCGGGATCGTTTCACAATCGAGTTCACCTTCTACGACGGTGAAGAATAATCGTGAAGGTGGCTTCATTACCTCACGTAGTGACCGGCAGTCTAAAGCCTGGGGTTTAAGTGCCCGCAGACTTCGTGACGGAAGCCTTTCTGGAGCATGTTCGAGCGGTGCAGGCTGATAAATATGGTGTCTACGGCGTGCGGAAAATATGGCAGACCCTTCAACGTGAAGGTATCGATATTGGTCGCGAGAAGACTACCCGCCTGATGCACCTGACCGAGCATGGGATCGCTGCTTCTACCGGGACCGTTGGCGATTCCTATGACAATGCCCTGGCTACCGCACGCCAGCCTAGGTTGAATCAGAATTGTGGAGCCATCAACCGGCCCGAGAAATAATAGAGAACAAGGCAAATACCTAGGAACAAACCCCAGGGCACTTCATCTGCCATGAGTAACGACGATTGCCTACAGAGTAGGAACTACCTCTCCCGAGCCTTCTATATCCTCAACAACCTCAGCAACGAGGTCGAGCAAGCTCTGCTCTGCCTGCTTCCGATCCGCATCCAACCACGACAACAAGGGGAATTCAGCTACGGTAGCCACGTATTCTTGGTCTTCTTCCGACCACAAGACTTGATAGGTGAACTTGTTAATATCCATGCCAGCTACTCCGTTTACTTGTTCTGCGTTTTAAGTTTCTCGATAGCTTCTAGAACTTGAATACCTAGTTCATCTCGGGTCTAATACGGCGCCGACGATTGAAAAATAAATCCACATGCCAAGCTGCCGTCGGCTCTGGATCGCCCTGGGTTTTCGGGACCGGTAGCCTTGCGTATCCCCGAAACCCCACAGGGAATAAGAAGATAGCTAACGATGAAGAAATTCAAGCACACCTCACCACCTCTGTGCCCTAAGCAATTATCACTTGCACCTCGTAACCCTCCTTGTCCGATCCCGCCAGGAACGCTTCGGCCTGGGCCTTAACCAAGTCGGTCACACGCTGCTGTGCCCGCTCGAGCAAACCATTCTGCTTAGCCTTCTCCTCAGCTCGCTTTTCTTCGCCGTCCAAGAACTCCGCGTAGTTCTCCACCTTGACCTGATTCAAAGGGTTAAATGACTGGTCATATACCGTCACGGACGAGGGCTCAATTTCATTCGAGAGGATTTCCGCCTGAAAAACCTTGACGGTTACGGTGCGGGCGACGTCGTCGATGCTCACATCCGACTTCTCAATGTTCTTGACCCCTGCCTTCACCACGCCGTCATAGGCAATAAGAAAATGCTTTCCCGTCAACGGGATCCTCAGCCCCAATGCCCTCCAACCGTCCTCCTCGAAGCGCCCAACGGCGGAATACGAGTACTGCTCAACGGCCATTTCCGAAATGTCCTCAAGGGTGCCACCGATGCCCGTCGAAGTAATGGAGCGGGTCGGTTCCTCCAACAAGCTCATCTTGTTGAGACCAAAGAGAGCTCCCACCGTCAGAACAATTCCTACCAGCAGGCCAACTACAACTTTCAGCACACCCGACATTCCGCCGCTTACCTCCACGCGTCACGATCTTGTCACCAAATCGGCAACAAATCGACCATTTTTTAGGTAACATACCACGGCGCTCGCTGAAATCTTTTGCTCTCTTTCGTTGACATTGAAACGTCCTGGGGTTAGTTCCTACCCAAGCTAAGAAAAGATTGGGAACTATGTCCTTCAGGGCAGGGAAATTGGATGTTTTTTAGCTCACACCAGGAAACAGGCAAGCATAAAGGGGCTCCGAGCATAAAGTGGTAATGCGATAGATTGGTTGAGAACCTTAACACAGAGCTAAACCAAGAAAGTTAGTCTATGAAGGGCACTGTCCGCGACATCGTCCAACTATTCGGCGGCGTTGATAACGAGCTGCATATCCCCGTCTACCAGCGCAATTATGATTGGGGTGAAGCGCAATGTGCCCGTTTATTCGATGATCTGATTGAAGTTATCCGCTTCGACCGCAAGAAACACTTTTTCGGCGCCGTCGTCGGTAACGCAGAGCTACTCACCTGGGTAGTCATCGACGGCCAGCAGCGCCTGACCACCACTAGCATCCTTATGCTGGCTATCGCAGACAGCCTAGAAGAAGGCGTCGTCAAGAGCTCAGACCCGGAACTCGGCAAGATCATCAAACGCAACTACTTGGTGCGCCCGGGAAGCACGATGTCCGGCGAGAACAAACTCAAGCTCAAACCCGTAAAAGACGACCTCGATGCCTACCGGCGCCTGCTATCCGGCGAGCAGCCAATCGAAAAGTCCACAGTGACGGCGAATTACCGATACTTCCGGGAGCGCATCGCCAAACAAGAACTTGACGGCGACGAGCTCTGGAATGCAGTCAACCGGCTGGAAGTCATGGCTTTGGATCTGGAATCACACGATGATCCACAACGCATATTCGAATCCTTGAACTCCACGGGTAAAGAACTCAAGGAATCAGACAAAATCCGCAACCTCGTGCTCATGGGGCTAGACACGAAAACCCAGAATGATCTCTACGAGCGTTACTGGAACCGAATTGAAAAGAACGTCGAATTCGATACCGATACCTTCGTACGCTTGTACCTGGTCTCACGAACACGGAAGACGCCACGCTTCGATGCAGTATATGAGGCATTCCGCAAATACCTGCAGGATCAGAATGCTCCAATCGAATCTGTCCTGCAGGACATGCACCAGTATTCAGGCTATTACTTCGAACTAAACACAGCGGCGACCGGGGTAGCTGCCGCTGACCGTCGGCTATGCCGTTTTAACCTCATGCAGCGTGACGTCGCCATGCCTACCATGATGCCGTTGGTGGCAGACCTGAAATCCGGGGCTATTACACCGGAAGACTTCACCCGGATTGTCACCATCATTGATTCCTATTTGTTCCGTCGTACCGTCGTCGGTGATGCGTCGAATGCACTGAACAAGATATTCGCGACGCTGTATAACGAAGCTACCCGCATCCGGACGGAAGGCACCGACCTGGCAGAAGTGATTAGCTACTTACTGCTGAAGCGTGCAGAGACCTCCGGGCGCTTCCCGGAAGACGACGAATTCCGGCTGGAATTTGCCACACGCAACTTCTATAAATTCCGTAGCCAATATCGCCAGTACATTTTCGAATGCCTCGAAAACCGTAACTCTAAAGACCACCTGGACGTTGCCAATGCCCTACAGGACGGCAGCGCCTCCATCGAACACATCATGCCGCGCACACTGACCAAAGAATGGCGCAATGAGCTAGGTGAAGATGCCGAAGAAACGCACGAAAAATGGGTGCACCGCATCGGAAATCTCACCATCACCGGCTACAACTCTGAATACAGCAACTACAGCTTTGCCAAGAAGAAATCCCTTCCCGAAGGATTCGACTCCTCGCCGTACCGGCTGAACAACTACGTGCGGCAAGTAGATTCCTGGGGCCCGGAAGAGATCGCGGAACGAACCAACCGATTAACCGAGCAAGCCTTGGAATACTGGCCCATGTTGCAGACCGAGTTTGTTCCGGTTGTCGAACCGTTGCCCACCGTGCCACTTGGGGAACACACAGATTTCAAACACCAGAAGATTGTTTCCTATGAGTTCGATGACTCCAAGCACTCCGTCAAAAGCTTCAAAGAAATGGTCCGCGGCGTTTGCTTACAGTTGCTGAGTGAACACCACGAAGGGGTCTATGCCTATGCCGAAGAAGATGGCTTTGGGTTTGCACTGAGCAATGAACCTGTAAAAGATTTTGGCGAACTCACGCCTGGACTCTGGGTACTGCTGGATTGCAATACCAGCAAGAAAATGACTGTGCTGCGGCGTCTGTTCCGCTACTTGGACATCGACACTGATTCTTTGGTGATCACGCTACGCAAAGAATCGAGCGCCCGAGATGAGGGCAACGATGATGAGCCAACCGGGAAGCATGCAGAACTCACGAAATTTATCCCGCAATTTGAAGAGCTAGAAGGATCGCGTGCCTCCGATTCCGATATCGCGAGTTTGCAGTCCGAATATAACGAGGTACTGGCGGAATTTGCCCGCTCAGACTGGCAGCAGTTTTTGGCAGATGGCAGCTACCCGAACGTGAGTGATCCTGCATTGATTTCTCAACGGAGCATTGAGGAACTGCTGGCATCATTGTCTGCACTACGGCAAGCCGAGGCTTTCGTGCCGGGTCAGTTCCGCACCGCCTGCATCGATGGTACGTTTGCGAAAATCCTACAACGCTTGGAAGACATCGACGTTCCAGCGGAATAGCGAATTCACCATTGACAATGCAGGATTAGGCGCCAAAAGGGGATGCGGTCGTTTTGGCGTTTGACCCCATTAGTCCGTTCCTCTACGCATAGTATTACATTTTTATTTAGGGTTACGGGGGTCATTCTTGAATACTTCTGGCAGGTGATCAGTGGAGGTGTACCACTGGTGAACCGGTGGTGCCACGCTACCGAGTAGCCCAAGCAAGTCATTCCTGTGGCGGCGGTAGTTGACCGCGAAGATGGGTTCATGGTGAGCAATCCGATTACGGAAGAGTCTTAGCCGATTAAGATCTGCTGCTAGCGCGTGGGGTTGTACATTGGAAGGAAAAGCTTGCCGAATCACCGCGTTCCAGAGTCGTTCTCGTCGCTGTGCTGTAGTGGGATCGGGAAACGGGGCTTCCGATCTGTCAGCCAGGATCCTTGGAGCGGAAGGAATGAAATGTCCCCATTCTCCGAGCGTGATCTGGGAAAGAATGTCGCCGTTGGTTAAGGGGGCGTTTTTTCGAGGATGTGAACCGATCACCAGGCCGGTACCCTTATCACGGATCTTCTTAGCGTCCTCTGCCCGGCCTCTAAATGTCCGAGCCTTTCCGCCAAACTCGTCTTTGAGGTCAGGGGGAGCCTGATCTATATATAACAGCCAATCACGGTGGCCGCCGTTGTTTTGACACCACTGCCCGAGGCGTTCGTCGAGGGCGTTTCGAAGACTGACTTCAGTCACCGAAATAAGTGGCCAGAATGATGAGGATAATTCAGCGTTCCAACGGTAAAGATCAAGGGCGCGACCAGGAT
>NZ_LZMN01000018.1:0-18567 GCF_001665955.1 Corynebacterium sp. EPI-003-04-2554_SCH2473622
GGACTTGCCGGAGCTTTTTTCGGTGGATTTTCCTGAAGATTTCTCGCTCGATTTTCCGGTCGATTCGCTTGCCGACGCCGAATCGCTGGACGTAGCCGACGCTGCAGAATCCGCCTCCGTGGCAGCGGCATCGGCAGTGCTATCCGCAGCGCTGTCGGCAGGCTGCGGATCGGGACGATTTTCTGGGTTCGAACAACCCGCGACGCTTAAAGCAATGACGGCGCTGATGCCAAGCGTGCGGGCGAGTTTACGTGCATGAGGTTTCATGCACCTAGTCTAGCCTGTTTGCCGGGTCACAATACCCGCTACTTCACCACCAGGTTGATCATGCGGCCAGGCACCACGATCTTCTTCACCACGGACTTCTCGCCGATCGCCGCGAGCACCTTGTCGTCGGCAAGCGCGGCGGCCACGGCATCATCCTGGGAGATATCCGCAGCGACCTGCACCCGCGATTTCACCTTGCCGTTCACCTGCACAGGTAGCTCAATTTCGTCGTCGACCAGGTACTTCTCGTCGAAGCTCGGGAACGGCACGAAGGTGATAGTGCCCTCGTGGCCCAGGCGCGTCCACAACTCCTCGGCGATGTGCGGCGCCACCGGAGCGACCATCACAGCGATCGGCTCCACGGCAGCACGCGGCGCACCGTCCGGGTAGTTCTTCGTCAAGTAATTCACGTACTCGATGAGCTTGGCGACGACGGTGTTCACCCGCAGGTTCTCATAGTCATCGCGTACCCCAGCGATGGTGCGGTGCAGCTGCTGCAGATCCTTCTTGCCCAGCTCCGCATCCACGACGGCCACCTCGCCGGTGTTCTCGTTGACCACCAAGCGCCACAGGCGCTGCAAGAAACGCTGCGCACCAACGACGTCCTTAGTGGCCCACGGACGTGAATCCGCCAACGGCCCCATCGACATCTCATAAACACGCAGGGTATCGGCACCAAAGTTTTCGGCAATATCGTCGGGCGCGACCGCGTTCTTCAGCGATTTACCCATCTTGCCGTATTCCCGATTCACCTTCTCACCGTGGTAGAAGAACTCGCCGTCGCGCTCTTCGACTTCTTCGGCAGGCACATAGACGCCACGGGAATCGGTGTAGGCATAGGCCTGGATATAGCCCTGGTTATACAAGCGGCGATACGGCTCTTTCGAGCTCACATGTCCGAGGTCAAACAGTACTTTGTGCCAGAAACGCGCATACAAAAGGTGCAGCACGGCATGCTCCACGCCGCCGACGTACAGGTCCACTCCGCCCGGATCGTTCGGGCCGTGTACCTCTGGGCGTGGCCCGGTCCAGTAGCGCTCGTTGTCGATATCGCAGAAAGCGTCGCTGTTCGTCGGATCGATATAGCGCATCTGGTACCAGGACGAACCTGCCCACTGCGGCATGACGTTGGCATCGCGGTAGTAGGTCTTGGTGCCTTCGCCCAAGTCCATCTCCACTTCGATCCACTCGCGCGCTTTCGCCAGCGGCGGCTGTGGCTCGGTGTCGTGATCATCCGGGTCGAAGGACACCGGCTGGTAATCATCAACCTCCGGCAACTCCACCGGCAGCTGATCTTCCGGGATCGCGTGTGGCCGGCCGGCCTCGTCGTAGACGATCGGGAATGGCTCGCCCCAATAACGCTGGCGAGCAAACAGCCAGTCGCGCAGCTTGTATTGGATCTTCTCGACGCCCAGCTCACGCGCAGCCAACCAGTCGATCGTCGTCGCAATCGCCTCTGCCTTGGATTTGCCAGTCAGGTCCAGCCCGTCGTCATTGGCGGAATTCACATAAGTGCCTTCACCGGTGTGCGCGGCAGAAGAAACATCCCCGCCAGCGACAACCTCGGTGATGGGCAAGCCAAAGACCTGCGCATATTCGTAGTCGCGCTCGTCGTGCGCGGGAACAGCCATAATCGCGCCCGTACCGTAGCCGGTCAATACGTAGTCCGCGGTAAAGACCGGCAGCTTCTTCCCGTTGACCGGGTTGGTGGCGTAGCTGCCTAAGAAAACGCCAGTCTTTTCCTTATTCTCTTGGCGCTCCAAATCCGACTTCGCGGCGATGTCACTACGGTAGGCCTCGATCGCTTCCTTCGGGTCCTCATGGCCATAGGTCCAGCGTGCGTCGACGTCATCGTCGTACGGAACCGGCGAGAGCAAAGCGTCGACAAGCGGGTGCTCCGGGGCCAACACAACGTATTCCGCGCCAAAAAGCGTGTCCGGGCGCGTGGTAAACACCGTGATGTCGTGACCCTCGCAGCGGAAATCCACCTCCGCACCGCGCGAGCGCCCGATCCAGTTGCGCTGCATGGACTTCACTTTTTCCGGCCAATCCAGCAGTTCCAGATCATCCAACAGGCGGTCAGAATACGCGGTAATGCGCATCATCCACTGCTTTAAGTTCTTGCGAAACACCGGGAAGTTACCGCGCTCAGAACGGCCATCGGCGGTGACCTCTTCATTCGCCAACACCGTGCCCAAGCCCGGGCACCAATTCACGGTGGAATCGCTCAGATACACCAGGCGGAATTCATCCACGGCCCGGTCTTTTTCTTCCTCGCTTAACGACGCATACTCGCGGCCGTCCTTAGTGGCCAGCTCGCCAGATTCCAGCAGCGGGTACAACTCGTCAATCGGGCGCGCCTTTTGTTGCTGCTCATCGAACCACGACTGGTAGATCTGCAAGAAAATCCACTGCGTCCAGCGATAAAATTCCGGATCAATGGTGGCCACCGAACGGCGCTTGTCATGACCCAGCCCCAACGATCCCAACTGGCGACGCATATTCGCGATATTCGCCACCGTCGTCGTGCGCGGGTGGGTTCCGGTTTGGATCGCATACTGCTCCGCCGGCAAACCAAAAGCGTCATAGCCCAAGGTGTGCAGCACGTTTTTGCCCAATAAGCGGTTGAACCGGGCGAACACATCCGTGGCGATATAGCCCAGCGGGTGCCCCACGTGCAGGCCCGCGCCAGACGGGTACGGGAACATATCTTGGACGAAGAGCTTATCTTCGGGCAGGGTGCCGTCGGCAAGAGCTAAATCACCGGTCGGGTTTGGCGCATGAAACGTGCCGTTGTCGTCCCAGTACTGCTGCCAACGCGACTCAATCTGGTTGGCAAGCTGCGGGGTATAACGGTGTTCCGGGCCAGTGTTGCTGACATTTTCAGCACTAAGATTTTCTGTGTTTTCGCGCGCTTCGGTCATGGTTTTATAGTCTAATAGCTTTACGGGATCCGTCCCGTTTTCACAGAAGGGCTAGTACAACATGCGCATGACGATTGGCGATTTTCTCATCCGCCGCTTGCAAGAAATCGGCATCACTGAAGTCATTGGTGTGCCGGGTGATTTCAACTTGAACTGGCTGGAGCAAATTGAAGCCGCCGACGGCATCCGCTTTGTAGGCAGCACCAATGAGCTCAACGCCGCGTATGCCGCCGACGGCTATGCGCGCGCCCGCGGGATCTCGTGCCTTTTGACCACCTACGGTGTTGGCGAGCTATCCGCACTCAACGGCCTGGCCGGCGCCGCCTGCGAGCACATCCCGATGGTCTCGATCGCCGGTGCTCCCCCATTGTTTGCTACAGAAAAGCGCTGGTTGCTGCACCATACGCTTGCCGACGGCAACTTCGGCAATATGCTCGATTCGCTGCGCCCCTTCACCGCGCTGGCCGAACGCATCAGCCCCATGAATGCGGTTACCGAAATTGATCGCGCGTTGCAGACGTGCCTGCGGGAAAAGCGGCCAGTGCACCTGCAGCTGCCCTCCGATATTTCCCACTTGAGCATCACCGTGCCGGAGGAACCACTGGATACCTCGCTCGAACCATCGGATCCGGTGCAACTCGAGGCAGTGTTGGACCGGCTGGTGCAGGAATTCGCGGCGGCGGAAAACCCGGTATTGCTCGTCGACCAGGACGCGCAGCGCCACGGGTTTTTGGATTTGTTTGCCCAGATCGTCGACAAGATTCAGCTGCCTTATGCCCAGATGGCTTCCGGCAAAGCTTTACTGAGTGAGCAGCACCCACTGTTTTTGGGCACCTATAACGGCAAGGCCTCGTGGCCGGGTGTGCGCGAGCGCGTAGAAGGCTCGGATTTCTTGCTCACCTGCACCCCACGGTTCATTGAGGTGAACTCGGGTAGCTTCTCGCATGAGTTGTACGAAGAAAATATCGTGGATTTCGGTGACCAGCACGTCAATATTTACGGCGAGCACATCGTGGGCTTGGACACCACAGAAGTGTTGGCTGAGTTACTGGAGCGGCTGCCGGCTGCCGACGGAGCTGGCTCGGGCACTAGCGCCACCGGAGACAGCAAGGGAGAGAGCACGGGAGAGAGCGCAGCCAAGCAGCCAAGCAGCGTGAACCCGGAGGCAGTACTGCCGGAGCCTTTTGAGGTCCGCGCCGGTGCCGAGCTGACGCAAGCGCGCTTGTGGCCGCAGGTTCGCGAGTTCATCCGCCCTGGTGACACGGTTATCGCGGAGGCCGGAACCTCTAATATTGGTTTGGGCCCACAGCGCATGCCGGAAAATGTTCGCTACATCAACAGTGCCATTTGGGGTTCGATTGGTTATACCCTGCCCGCTTTGCTGGGCAGCCAAATGGCGGATGCGGACACACGCCACCTGTTGTTCATCGGTGATGGTTCTTTCCAGCTGACCGCCCAGGAATTGTCGACGATTCTGCGAGAGAAGCAAAAGCCAATCATCGTATTGTTGAACAACCGTGGCTACACCATCGAGCGCTACATCCTGGGCATGGACCGCGAGTACAACGACATCGCCGATTGGGCTTATCACAAGTTACCGGAGGTTTTTGTCCCCGGAACCGAGATGGTTTCCTATACCGCACGCACTGAAGATGAGCTTGCCGACGCCTTCGCCGCTATTAATAACAGCGAACAGGGTGCGTTCCTGGAAATCCACCTGGACCCAGAAGACGCCCCTGCTGGCCTGCAGGCCTTCGGCCCGATGACCGCGGAATTCGATTACGGACCACGCGGGCCTAGGAACTAAGAGGTCACGGAACTAAGGCGCCGCGGAATTAAGAGGTCAGGAATTGCAGTTGTTGTTATTTATTGAAACAACTAACAACAACTCTAAACAACTAGCAACAACTATTCTGAGCTGCGAAAATATACGACTTTGCCCGCTTTGACATCGTGCAAGTTGTTTCCAAGTTGTTTGCTAGTTGTTTTAGAAGAAGAAAAACCGCGCAGAAAACAACTTTCTGGGATTTTGCCTATATTCAACGCTATGGATGTCACGCCCACAAAACGTGATGGCACTAATTGCCGTGCGATGTCGGAAGAAGAACGCCGCCTGATCCGTCGCATCCGAGAGGATGATGACTATTCCAATCGTATTTCTTCCTATCCGGTAGAAAATTTGTCTCATGAAGTCCTCACTGAATTGCGGCGACTGTTACGCTCACACCGCCAACGTCGCGGCATCGACGCTGCCACCCCAACCGGCGCCCAGGCACTCTTGCGCGAGGTCGGTTTACTCAGCGATGATGGCAGCCTCAAACGTGCAGGTGAAATTCTGCTTACGCCTGCATCCACAACCCAAGTCACAATTCGCCACCTATGGCGAGCATTACCCGGAGCAGACCCAAAAGCCACAGAATTTTCTACTCCATTACTCGAGGCACTACCAGCGTTGCGTCGGCTCATTCTAGAACGAGCTGACCAAGAAATGGTCCGGGTGCAATTCGACAGCGGGCAAGAGTCGGCAATCCCTCGTTTTCCTGCGCAAGCTATCGACGAAGCCATCACCAATGCCATCATCCATCGCGACTGGCGCACAGAGCAGCCGGTCATCATCGACCAGTCGCCACGCATCTTGAAAGTGTGGTCACCCGGTCCACTGGTCCCTGGTGTCGACGAAAACCGTCTCCTAACAACACAATCCGTCCCCCGAAACGGACGGTTAATGGCGAGCATGCGTTCAATTGGGCTAGCCGAAGAATCATCTCGCGGTTTTGATCGTATGTGGTTGGCGATGCTGAACACTGGACGTGAAGTCCCAGAGGTAACCGCTACCGACGAATTTGTCGAAATCATTTTTGCAGCTGGAAACCCTGACGTTGCTTTTATCAAAGCAATCCACGGGCTCCAAGAACGATTCAGTGACGAAGTAATCAATAATTTGAACACTATGCTTGTGCTGTGGAAGCTCTGGCACGCACCGCTTATAACCCTCAAGCAAACTGCGCATAGCACCCAAACATCTCAGCTCGAAGCTAGTGAACTATTAAATGCACTCGAAGACTACGGCGTTGTTCAGCGCATAAATAATGCAGATGAATGGGTGTTATCCGCGCAGGTGGCACAATTGTCTGGCAAGGATCTGCCCACCGCGGCTGCCAGCGTCCAAGAGCGCATTGAGGCGCAGCTTCAGGACGGTAACTCCGTTGCTGCAGCGGATTTAGCAGAACGTTTCAGTATATCACGTGGTGAAATCACCAACGTGCTGCGCCACCTGCGCACATTGGGCCGAGCACAAATCGATCCAGCTGGTCCACAACGTGGCTCGGGAACCCGCTGGATCGCAACAGCGCCAAACACTCCCCGCTAAGTGTTGATCGCCTGCGGGTAAGCCAGCCCCTTCAACCCCTCAGTACCAAACTCCACACCATAACCGGAGGATTTAATACCACCGAACGGCACCCGCGGATCCACCGCACCATGCTTATTAATCCACACCGTGCCGGCTTGCAGGCGCGCAGCAACCTCGCGGGCTTTCTGCGCATCCGCCGACCACACCGACGCACCCAACCCCACATCCAAGCTGTTGGCCCACGCGATCGCCTGCTCCAACTCGGAATACCGAATCAGCGGCACCGCCGGACCGAACTGCTCTTGCGCAACCAATGGGTTATCCGGGTCAATATCAGCCACGATCGTTACCGGGTAGAAATAGCCCGGCGCGTCATAGTCTGGATCTCCACCAACAAGTACGCGTGCGCCACCATCTTTGGCGGCTTTGACCAGGCCGTCGACAATGTCGAACTGTGCTTTGTTCTGCAGCGGGCCTAGCACGTTGTTCTCATCAAGGCCATTGCCCATCGGCATGCGCTTGGCGACAGCTACCAGCGCCTCGGCCACCTCATCATAAATCGCATCCGGAACATAGATACGCTTGGCTGCGGCACACGTCTGCCCAGTATTGATAAACGCACCCCAGAACAAGTCTTCGGCAATTGCTTGCGGGTCGACGTCGTCAAGCACCACGGCGGCATCGTTACCGCCGAGTTCCAGGGTCAGGCGGGTGATATTACCGGCAGAAGCCTCGATGATTTTCTTGCCGGTTTCCGTCGAACCGGTGAACATGATCTTGTCGACGTCCGGGTGCGTGGTCAGTGCTGCACCAACCCCACCATCACCGGTAACGATGTGCAGCACATCTTTCGGCAACACGGTATTGGCAATAGCAACCAATGCACTGACCGATAGTGGGGTATACCCAGAAGGCTTGACGACGACGGTGTTTCCCATGCGCAGCGCCGGGGCGATTTGCCAGATGGTGATCATCATCGGCCAGTTCCATGGACCAATCGCACCGACAACACCCAGGGGCCGGTAGTGCACGGTAGCGGTGATGTCATCATCAACGGCGGTGTAATCCGGTGATTCAAACGATGCGGTTGCCCGCAGCCACGCGGCACACGCGCCGACCTCGAAACGGGCATTGGGTCCGTTAAGTGGCTTGCCCTGTTCTTGCGAAAGCAACTTAGCCAGTGGTTCTGCAGCTTCTTCGATGGCATCAGCGAATTTGTTCAGCAGTTCGCAGCGAGCGTGATCGCCTTGTGCTTCCCAGTCTGGTTGCGCAGCACGCGCAGCAGCAATGGCATCGTTGAGATCGCTTTCGTCGTGGACCTGGTAGGTGCCAACCAGCTCGCCGGTGGCGGGGTTGTGGATTTCGGCGGTGCCGTCGCTGCCACCGTCGGTGGTGATGGCGTCCATAATGGCGTCGTAAGTGGTCAGGGTATGGGTTTCGGACATGGGATGCTCCTTAGCCTCTGTTACCGGAGTTTCTATTGTGATCTGAGTGATTGTGATCTGAGTGCCAGCATATACAACAGACTTTCCTAGCGATAGTGCCGCGAGTCACTAAAATTAATTACCGGTCTACAATTTTCCACAGGGGGCAAGAAAACTAAATGGTCCTCGCAACTAGTTGACACATCATCTATTATGGTGTCATGAAGAAATTCGGGTTTTTAAGCTTCGGACATTACAAGTTCCCCGGCCAGCGCGGGCCTAATGCCCAGCAGACCCTCAAGCAGGGGTTGGAGCTTGCCGTGGAGGCAGACAAGATTGGCGTGAATGGCGCGTATTTCCGCGTGCACCACTTTGCCCCGCAGGGGGCGGCGCCGATGCCGTTGCTTTCTGCGATTGCCGCGCGCACGAAGCACATTGAGGTCGGTACCGGCGTGATCGATATGCGTTACGAAAACCCGTTGTACTTGGCAGAAGAGGCCGCTGCACTGGATTTGCTTGCCGACGGCCGGGTCGCGTTGGGGGTTTCGCGGGGATCACCGGAGCCTGCGCACCGTGGTTGGGAGGCTTTCGGCTATACCGGTTCCGACGATCCGCGCGGGGCGGATCTTGCCCGGGAGAAGTTCGCGAAGTTTATGCAGGGCGTGCGTGGTGAGGCCGTCGTCAAGTCTGCACAGGACCCGTATCCACCGATTTATCAGCCGGGCACTCCGCTACCGGTGATGCCGCATTCGCCTGGTTTGCAGCGCAATATCTGGTGGGGTGCTGGAACGAAGAAAACTGCCGAGTGGGCTGCTGAGCAGGGTGTGAACCTGATGAGTTCCACGTTGCTGACGGAGGCCACTGGTGAGGCTTTTGGTGATTTGCAGGCGGCGCAGCTGCAGGCTTATCACGAGGCGTGGAAGCAGGCTGGGCATGATTGGACGCCGCGGACGTCGGTGAGCCGCAGCGTGTTCCCGATTGTCAGCGACCGGGATCGTGCGTTGTTTGGCATGAGCGGCGGGAATGATCAGATCGGCATTATTGATGGTTATGAGTCGACGTTTGGTCGCACTTATGCCGGCGAGCCGGAGCAATTGATCGAACAGCTCAAGGACGACGCCGCCGTGATGGAGGCGGATACTTTGATGCTGACGATCCCGAACCAGCTGGGTGTGGATCTGAACCTGCGGCTTCTGCAGAATTTCGCCGAGCATGTGGCCCCTGCTTTGGGCTGGGAGCCGGCGAACCGTTAGTTCTGTGCTTCTTTTTGGGGCTTCGGCCCGGCAGTAGCTGGGCATGGTTTCTTCTTTAAAAGGGTGGCTCGCCTGGGTCAATGGCATGTGTCTTCGTTTTACCTTTGCTGAAATCATACGACGATTCATGTGCCGGACCATCCGCAGCAGAACCGGGGCCGTTGTCCCGCAGCACCGCAATCGCCTCCCGAATACGCTCAACCTGCCTGCGGCACTTCGGAATCGTCACAAAAGCAAAATCACGATCCACTAAAGTCCGCTCCAAGTGAGAGATATTGTTCGCCCAGCGCTGCTCCTCTTGCGTTTTCGTCATCCGTGCCGACATCTCTGCCAATTCCGAGGAACCCGCGCCCCAAGTTTCACAGAAACTCTCCCAGGGGTGCTTAAACTTATACGCCCCATACTCATCGCGCTCCGCACCACTGTCACCATTCGGATCGCGGTATTCTGTGCCGTATTTTTCTTTCCATTCCTGGCGCCACTTAGCTTGCCAAGCTTGCTGCTTCCGGTTCCACTTTTCTTCTTGTTCTTCCAACCGGCGGGCCCGTTCTTCTGCCTCCTCACGTACTGCTTGCCGGTGGCTATCCATCTTTTCTTGCACCGACTGCACCCACCTACGATTCGGAGCAGCCAATGGACCATCAGCCTCAGTCGACTGCCACGAACCATCCGCAAACAACCACACCACACTGCCACTCACAGGCTCAAAAATAGGCCGGACACGTTTATCAGTTTTAATATGATGGTGATGCTGACACAAAGAGATCACATTACTCGGCGATGTCGAACCACCAGCAGCAAATTCCACCACATGATCCATCTGACACATCGTGGCAGGCCTACTACAACCTGGGTATCGACAATGCCCATCCCTACCAGTCACCGCAGAACGCATCATCGGGGTAGCCGCATAACCAGATACCACAGCGCCCATCGCCGCATCCATGTCATAATGCTTACCCGCCCGAGCAGCTAAAACATCGGCTGCCTCAGCAAAAACCGTGGCCACCCCACCACCGGTATCAGTAGCCACAAACAACGGAGCATCGTCTACATCTGTAGCCCGATAACAATTCAACGTCACCGAAGTTTCAGCCTTACCTAACAACAACTCCACGGTGGCATCACGCAACGAAATACCAGCCTGCTTTGCATAATTACGAATATGCGCATCAATCTCAACCGCAGTCGCAGCATCAGTATCAAACCGAAACACATGACTATCATGCCCATTGGCCACAGATACAGGGATATGTTCTACCCCATAGGGTTTCCGGGAAGTCTGAGACTTATTTGTTTTACCTGTACGCACCGCGGAATCAAGAGCTTCAATCTCCCGATTAATCCGGCTACTAATCGTACGTTTGCTAACCATCTGCTGGGCAGGCTTTGTCGGAGTTAACAAATCAACCAAAAGATCATCGATAACAGAAAAGATATGCGCGCTAGCATCACCCGCTTTCTGCATCGCCCGATCAATAGCCACCCAATGCTCAATATCCAAATGCCACAGTTTCATTGCCAGCTCATGCAGCTTCGGCAAATCACTCATGCGATAAAAAGCACTGATGATATCACCCACCCGGGCAACGGTTTCGCCACTATCAGCCACCAACAGGGTCTGTAGTTCGTCGTAATCATCGACATTGAGCTCGACGGCCTTTTCCCACACTAAATATTTATGCCGCCGTAACTCCAACATCGCCACAGCTTGCCGATTATACGGATTGCAATGCGTGAAATAACCTTCTGGAAACTCGGACGGCACACGTACCTCACGACGATCGTCATCTTGTTTTTTCGTCATGGAACCCCCGAACTTTCGTGCGAATTAAGATGGTTCCAGTTTAACGAAACAAAGACACAACCACAACCCTGTTCGAACACAAATAAACCCCCGAAACTTGGGGCACTACGCCACGGAACCTAAATATCCATAACCAGCACACCAGATAATCGCTGCATAACTCGATTATATTCACGGACAGCACAACATTTCACTCATCGAGGCCAACCCCACACAACTAAATCTATAGAAAAATAAAACCCGCATCTATTTTCTATAAATTGGAGTAATTGCCGCCTTCCGTGACCTACACTCGCTTGGTTCACACTCAAATCCAACACCGAAATGCGTTGCATTAAGTGCAGACATATTCGATAAAAATCCCGACGGCCATCGCTTTCAACTAATAAAAACCCACCCACCCCGCACCGCCGGCGAAAACCTTAACGACAAACCTATCGACCCGGTGTTTCTGGACACGGGTTGGTCACCCACCAGAGTGCTCAATATCACCGAGGTTTGCCTGGCTTATGTTAAAGAGTCAAGGCTAACCTTTAACTAATTTTCAATAGAGTTTCACTCAATTCCCACTTCCCTGAAAGGAATCCACTCAGTGAATAACAATCGGCGTCTATGGATGCAGGTAACGGTGGCAGGTTTGACCTCTCTGTCGCTTGGTTTCGGCACACTCACTCCCGCACACGCACAAGATTTTTCGGCGCCACCGGCTGCTCAGGAGCCACAAGCCTCGACCGAGGACCAAGATACTTCTCGCGCAGAAGGTCCGAAGCTGACCGGCGTGCTCGCCGAAGGGCAGCTCATCACAGCAGAATGGGAACTTGCGCCAGCAGAGTTTCAGACGAGCTATCACCAAGTGCAGCTTTTGAAAGTGCAGAACGGAAAACCTGTCACTAGCAAGCCCGTTGTGGATCAATTCGTTGCTGGCAACGCAACACATTATCAGTTTGCAAATGTAGCACCTGGTGATTATGTGGTCCGCGTGTTTGCGGTGCGGGGTGTCGAAAATTCCCAGTTCAGTCAATCACGGATCCTGACAACCACTGACAAACCACAGGCTCCTGAAGCACCACACAAGCCATACCTACAGCTCAAGAAAGGCAAGACGGCACGCGTCGAATGGGACCGCCGTTCTACAGGCAGCACCCGGATTCACACCTACGTTGTGAAATTGCAGCCTAATGATGGTTCTGGCCCTCTCGAACAAAAAGTTACGGGCACGAGCACGTATCCCGACAACTTCGCAGAATTCCCAAATCTGAAACCAGGTGTTCAATACACCGCCACCGTAGAAGCGCAAAGCGCAACTGGAAACTCACGTCCATCCGAAACCAGTGAACCGCTTGCCGTCAGCGAAGATCCCAATCCGCAATTCACAGTCGATACCGACACAATCGACCTCGCCAAAGGCGGCGAATTCACGGTATCCGGTAAAGGATACACCGGTCCGGCTGCACAAGAGGGTGTCTACCTAGTATTTTGGGCTGCTTCGAAGTGGACGCCAGGAGAGTTACCGCGCGACATCGAGAAAAAGGGCGTCTCGGTGCACATCAAACCCGAAGAGATTGTCAATGGCGCCTTCACCAAGAAGATTCAGATTAATCCAGGTGAAATCAGCCTCGTGCAAGGCGATTCCTATCAAATAGGCACCCTTGCTGGCGGAAAGATGCTGCCTATTGATCGTCGATTGGACCTCGCAAAACCAGTCAAACTCACTTCCCAATCACTCGCAGAAGTCCAAGCAAGCGCCAAGAATGACACGGTGACCGCGCGGTGGAAGCTTGCAGAAAATGACAAACGCGGCTCAAGTATTCGCATCACGTTGTACCGAGAAAACGACGGACAGAACACTTATGTCAACCATCTCGACCGTGGCCCACAAGTTTCCACCGCTGATTTTGTTGGCCGTCAGCCGGGAACGTACCGCGTTGGCGTGAAAGCCAACCTGAACCGCGATGAATTCGGTACGCCAGAATGGACCGAAGAAAAATTCAGCGAGACCGTCACCGTCGTCGATCCCGATGCACCGCAGCCACCAGCAGCGAAGCCTGAAGGTCCAGCTAAACCAGAGGTTCCAGCACCAGCTGATCCTGCACCGAAACCATCGCAGCCAGCACCGTCGAAACCAGCTCCTGCGCCTGCGCCGTCCCAGGATCAAAAACCTTCCAAGCCAGCAAAGCCAGCACCGTCGACCCCAGCAAAGCCTGGGAAGGAAACACCAGAAAATAAGGCACTGAAAACCCCTGATGCCCCGCGCATCAGCCCTGCATCCGCTAAGGACTACTCCAAGGCAGGCTTGTTCTACTCACTCGCGGGATACGAAGACATCAAAAAGGTCGAAGCCCGCCTGGTTCCCGTTGACGACAAAGGCAACCAGGAAAGCGACGACTTCATCACCCCAAGCGAAATTGCTAATGGGTACGCTGAGTTCACCGGCCTAAAGAAAGGCCAGCGCTACCGGGGCCAAATCAAGGTAATCACGGAAAAGGGCGAAACAGCCTGGTCTGACTACTCCAGCATTTTCTTGTCGCAGACACCAGAACAAGGCATCGACCCTGACCTGACCTTGTTCCCAGGCACTCCATTGGATAGCCGGAAAGCAAATACGATCACCGTCAACGGCACCGGCTACCTAAACGGCAAAGAGATGAATCTCTATGTGCTGGAAAACACCGATGTGCCTGACGACGGTAGGTTCACCGCCGACACCGCCAAGAAAGCCCTGGCTTCCACAACTGCCAAAGTCACCGACGGCAAATTCTCGCAGAACCTGGAAATCCCGGCTAACACGCTGAACCCGAAGAAAAAATACTTCGTGGCAAGCGTCGACAAGCACGGCAATCACGAATACGACTACGCTGTTTTGCTCAAAGTCAAAGACGGGGCAGTTGCCACTCCGACGCTAGATGTTTCTACAACAACGGTAAATGCTGCCACGGGTGGTGACATTACTGTCCGCGGTGCGGGGTTCGTCGGCGAAGGCGCCTCACAGGGTGTCTACGTTGCGGTGTACAAGAAAGCACAATGGAACGTCGGCAAGTCTGCGCCAGTGGGCCGTCCAGTTGCCGCCGAATGGGTACGAATGAATGAGCTGAACAATGGCAGCTTCGTCAAGCGAATCAACATTCCGGCCAATGCTTTGGATCCGAATGAGCAGTACGTGATCGGCACGCTGGCCGCGCATGCTTTGTCGCAAACCAACCGTGAGCTGGATACAGCCCAAGATCTCGTCGTCACTAACGGCCCGACTGCCCCAGCAATGCCAGAAGCACCACAAGCCCCGAATGTTCCAGGAGCGGCAGATGCCCCAGAAGGTCCAGGTGCACACCCTGCCCCTGGCAACCCCAGTGAACAGCCTGCTCCAGAAGCTCCAGGCGAACAGCCAAACCAAACCCCACAGGTGACGCCGCCAAACGCCACCCCACCGAGCGCACCTACCCCGCCGAGCACAACCACACCAGACACAATCACCTCCAGCCCTTGGTTCAAGGCGATCGCCGCAGTGGGCGGAATTGGTCTTGTCTTTGCCGGCATCGGTGCTGCATTGCAGGGGCTACGCCACAACGTCCCTGTAATCAATGACTTCCTGACCAACCTGGAACGCACCATCCAGAACTTCTTCGGTGGGCGTCGCTAATGATTTCTCCCGCATTTCACCCCCGCAAACGCCGTGGCGTACTCGCTGTCGCTGCGTGCCTAACACTTGGTTTCGCCATCGGACCACTGAGCATAAGCGGACCAGGAGTCGCTGCCGCGCAATCCAGCTTTGGTTCCAGCAATGCTCCGGGTCCCGCACCAAAACCACAGCCGCAGCCTGCACCGGCACCGAAGCCACAAGATCCGGCACCACAGCCGCAGCCGCTGCCCAAGATGCCGAAGCTTCCGCCTGTCCAACAACCGGAGCAACCACAGCAGCCGCCACAAGGGCCACCGCAGATCGTCGAAAAGATCACCAAGGTTCCTATTTTCAGCCGGGAAGAAAACATCGAGTGGCACGAGGTCACCGGCCAGAAAATCTATGCCGAAGGCGAGGCTTTTCAGTTCCTGGAGCGCCCCGGAAAAATCACACCAGGTGCCCGGATTACGAACACCCGGTTGGGTTCATACTGCTCGGTGGGATGGATCGTCGAAAAGAACGGCGAACAGTTCATCCTCACAGCCGGGCATTGTGGCCGCGAAGGCGACGTCTTCAGCATCGAAGACCCCGAGGGCCGGCACCATGTAGTGGGAACGATGACCTATTCAGAGTTTCAGAATCATGGCGACATTGGACGCTACGACAAAGGGCTGATCAAAATCGACAATCCTGCGATGGTCGACGCTAGCCTGCAGCTTTTCTGGAAGAACCAAAAAATGATCACCGCTGCGGTGCAGAATACGGGTTGGACAGAAGAGCACAAGCCGAGGCTCTGCCGCATGGGTGCACGGACCGGGCTTTCCTGTGGACCATATTACGGAGTAGGCGCTGACGGGCAGTTGATTTACAACGCGATCTCTCTGCCCGGCGACTCCGGCGGACCGGTTTTTGCCACCCACAACGGGCATGCCTTTCCTATCGGAATCGTTTCCGGTGGCCTGAAAGAAGATGCTATCCATCAGGTTGCTCAACCGATTGCGCAATTCCTTAACGACGGCGGCTACACGCTGCTCTAACTCAGCGCTTTCGGTCCAAGCCACCGGCAAGCATGCCGAGATGATCAATGCTTACCGAACCCCTCAAACAGGAGCCCATGCAATATCTACCCGAGTCGCACAAGTGTCGGCCCGGAACGGCTGAGAAGCCGGTTGGATGGGCTCCCCAACCGGAGAGTCATTCATAGACCAAAGCGGAGATAGTGTTCACACTCGCTGGATGACTATGCCCCTTTAAAAGGAGTACTGCCCGACCAGTAGCTGATTACTATTACCCAGCGGTCGAACTAAAAAATGTATAGTTGAACCTGCAGCAATTTGAAGAGGTTTAACATTGGGTAACGATAGCCGTTCTTCATCGCTTTGGGATTGGCCGCGATGGGCGCTTCCGTTACCTGAAATTCTGCTGATCGCCGTATTGCAATTAACGAGTTGGGCACACTGCTCACTGAATGACTGTTCAGAAGGCCCCACCGATTTCACCACCGGCGGCAGCAACCTCTGGTGGTGGCAACTCATGAGTGTCGCCGCCATCGTGATCAGCACTATTTTCGCCGCGTTCCCACTACGCAGTCGTCTGCCAGAAATCGGCTTATTACTCTGGTCCGGATTTACTTGGTCGCTACAATTTTGGGCCTTTAACCAAGACCTAGTCGATAACTACGACTTACAATTACTCTTATACCCAATCTCGGAATCCTGGAGAGCCGGTATCATCGTCACCGCGAGTTTATTCCTCCGAAAGAGCCTGCTCAAACGACGGTTAAACCAAACTCCAACTGCCCTAAGCAACTAAAACGGAACAAAACCCGGGGCACTTCAGGTTTCGCTCGAAGTATATGATGCCAATAAGCCCTAGTGGACGCTTCCCACTATCGAATATTACTGAGTAAATCTTCGACTCTAAGGAATCATATGGCAGAAAATAAACTTTGGTCGAGGACATTTTCGAGGTTGTGGGCTTGCGAAGGTGTATCAGTACTATCAGCTCAAATGCTTATTTTTGCGCTTCCCATAGTAGCAGTCTCAACATTCCAAGCTACTGATGCACAAATTGGCCTAATCAATACATTCGTCGGTTTGGGATTACTTACCTTTTTACTCGTCGGGGCAAGTCTTACTGATCTACGACGCCAAGACACACTCCTCGGCGCTTTATCCCTAGCGCGTGCCATGATATGTGGCTTCGCTGCTTTTGCCGCAGCCACTGATCAACTCGCATTATGGCATTTACTCATCATAGGGTTTGTAATCAGCGGAATGACCGCTTTATACGATAGTGCATTTTCAGCTGTCGTCCCACAAGTTGTCCATACTCATTATTTAGGCAAAGCAAATAGTTGGATTGCCGCCTTACGCTCTGCATCAGATATTGGCGCAGGTTCATTAGCAGGGATACTACTATCCTATACAGGATCGGCAACTTTATTTTGTTTACTCATGGTTTTCTACGCAATAGCCAGCATCGGACCATTTAGTCTACGCCCGATATTTAAAAGAAAACAGAAACTCAACTCATCGAATCGTCATGTTTTCTCGCAAATCATGGGAGCTCGAGAAGGGATTCGTTTCCTGTTCTCTGATCCCATACAAAGACCAATCACCCTAGCCATAGCCCATTTCAACCTGTTCACCAGTGCTATACAAGCCCTATATGTTGTATTTGCTCTACGATACGCAAACCTGTCTGCAGCTGAGATTGGCGTATCAGCAAGTATCGCTGGGGTTATTGGCTTATGCGGTGTCTTTATCTCTGACTGGTCAATCAAGAAAATCCGCCCAGTTATATTGCTGTCTGTGACATTAGCGCTACCAGTATTATCCGGGGCAGGTATCCTTATCCTGCCCCTTCTTGATCAATTCGCTTCTATGTTGGTACTGAGCGCTTCCCTCGGGCTTTGGGCCTGCGCTGTTCTGGTTAATGTTGCAGCAAGCGAAACACTCAAGCAGCAAATGGTCCCTGAAGCTATCCTCGGCCGTGTCTCAGCTGCGATTCGACTACTTACCTGGGGAGTCGACCCAATTGGTGCAGGCCTTGCCACACTAGCAGTGCTCTATCTTCCTATTCACAGCGTGCTCTTGATCAGTGTTATTGGAGTGGGTGCTTCCGTTTCCTGGCTGCTTGCTTCCTCCCAGCTGCGCAAGCTTTCTCCTACACCAACGAGTAATTGATGACAGCATTTTGAAGTGTCCCACTAATTCATCATGCAGGGTTTGGGCGCACAGGCGTAGCTCGCCGTCCTGGACTTTCCACGCAGGCGCAAGCAACGGTGCCCCACCCCGATTCCAGTACCAGCCTTACCACGATGCCAAGTGGCAGCCTTAAAACAACCGCCCCGCCTCCGCCGCGCTCGGCTCTTCATGCTGCAACAACCAACGCTTTCGGTCCAAGCCACCGGCATAACCAGTCAAGCTACCATCAGCACCAAGCACCCGGTGACACGGCACAATCACACTCCACGGATTGCGCCCCACTACCTGCCCAACCCGCTGCGATAGCCCCACGCTGCCCATCTCACGAGCCAACGCCCCATACGTCGTGGTCGCACCATACGCAATCCCCTGCAGCAGCCGCCAGACCTGCACCGAAAATTCGCTTGCCGACGCCGCCACGTGTGCCCAATCCAAAGGCACCGTGAAAGTCTTTCGCTTGCCGACGAAATACTCGCTTAATTCTGCCCGCGCCTGGCACAAAATCCGGCGGATGCTGGTGCTGGACTCGCTCGTGCCGACGGGCTAGTCGGGGTGTATTTCAGTGGCGGTAAGCATGTGCCAGATATTGCGGAGTGTGGGCCACGGTGTGAACTGGATGATGATGCCAGGCAGCGTGACGACGTCGGCACGAGCGAGTCCAGCACCAGCATCCGCCGGATTTTGTGCCAGGCGCGGGCAGAATTAAGCGAGTATTTCA
>NZ_LZMN01000019.1:0-18939 GCF_001665955.1 Corynebacterium sp. EPI-003-04-2554_SCH2473622
TGTTGACCATGCCGACGCCGTCGACATCGACATCAAGTGCCGATACCCCAACAACCGGTACCTGAGAAGAGCGCAAGGCTTGCAGATACGGAATCCCGCCGACGTACACCGATGGGGGCGTGGCCAGCTCATTTCCGGATTCGGGCGCATAAGACTCATACACCGCATCAGAAATCTTGCGCTCCACGTTGGAAGCGACCACGGTATCGCCGATCCAGGCGATACTCACTACACCGGCCAGGCCCAAGGCCCAGGCCGCACGGCGGGCGGTTTTGCGCTTGACGACGATCGATGACACTCCTCATTCATACCGTATTAGGGTAGGGCCATGGCTAATTACGATCGTTTACGTTTCCAGCACACCATTCTTGCCGACGCCAATCGCGCGCAAGCAGACCTTGCCGGTTCCGGCGAACCAGGTGGCGAACACCTTGTTACCGCAACGCGCCGGGCAGCAGAACAGATTCTGCAGGCTGCGGAAGCTGCTGATGGTTTTGCTCCGTTGTCTGAGCAATTTGTTGCCGGACTATCTGACCAGCGTGTCGGGCAGCAGCAGGTACTGGCTTTTCTTGACGACGAGCTGGTGGGATTGGCTGGGCTGGATGATGATAATGCAGAGATGGTGATTGCTCCGAAACACCGCGGGCAGGGCTATGGAACGTGTTTATATGAGCATTTGCAGCAGGTCGTTGGTGCGGGTCTGCAGGTGTGGGCGCACGGGCAGTTGCCGGCTGCGCGCACCATCGCGGAAAAACATCAGCTACAGATTGTTCGGCACCTGCTGGTGATGTCGTTAACCGGTGCGGGGTTGCAGAAATCCGCGGAGCCAGGTGCAGCCCCCGCTGGTTTTGTGGCTGCCGATTACACGGAATCTGTGGACCGCTTCGGTGCGGATCACGTAGAAAACAGTTGGGTAGAGGCTAATAACCAGGCATTTTCCTGGCACCCCGAGCAAGGCGGTTGGGATCGCGACCGCTTGCACCGCTCCATGGAGGCCGAGTGGTTTGACCCGCAGGATGTGATTCTTTTGTGGGACAACGATGTTGCAGTAGGCGTCGACAAGCACCCTGCATTAGCGGGTTTTCACTGGACGAAATGGCACGGTGCTGCTGGTGACGGTGCTGGTAATGCTGCTGGTGAAGGTGCAAAGGATGATGCTTCCGAAAATTCACCAGAAGCTACCGACGAGGCCTATGTAGGTGAGGTTTACGTGATTGCCCTGGCGAGTGCCTACCAAGGCCGCGGTCTGTCTGGCCACCTGTTGCGCCTGGGAATTAAACAGATGGTGAATAAAGGGGCAACGAACGTCATCTTGTATGTCGAAAAAGATAATGAATCTGCGGTGCGCGTGTACGAAAAATCGGGATTCGACATCGCAGAAAACCATGTTGTCTACGCTTCTAACAGCGAAAACAATGCCTAGTACTAGTGCTCGGCAGCACTAGTACTAGCCGCCTGAATTCATCGATTCTGCACCAGCCAGCGCCTGGGCATTGTCCTGTGGATCATCCAACCAGCCCTCTGGTAGCGCCACTTTCGAAGGAGAACCCTGGCGGCCGCGGGCGCCGTCGGCGTCGTCGGCAAGCGCCATAGAATCTGCCCAAGGTGCGAGTTCTTCGGCGAGACCGGCCAGGCTGGATACTTTTGCTAAGCGTGCCCGGACCTCGCCACCGACTGGGTAACCACGCAAATACCAGCCCATATGCTTACGTAGGTCACGGCAGGCCCGCTCTTCGCCTTGGTGTTCGGCGAGCAGTTCCGCGTGGCGCGTGATGATGCCGGTGAGCTCACCCAAAGTCGGCGGGGCCGGGGGTTGCTCACCGCGCAGGTGGGCGGAAAGCTCAGCGAAAAGCCACGGCCGCCCCAGGCACCCGCGGCCAATAACCACGCCGTCGCAGCCAGTGGCTTCCATCATGGCGGAGGCGTCAGACGCTTTGAAAATGTCGCCATTACCCAACACCGGAATTCCGGTGTGCGCGAGGTGTTGTTTCAGCGCCGCGATTTGCTCCCAATCCGCAGTGCCGGAATAACGCTGTGCGGCGGTACGGCCATGCAATGCGACGGCCTGGGCGCCTTCTTCGACTGCGATGCGGCCAGCATCCAAATGGGTGTGGTGCTCGTCGTCAATGCCGATACGGAATTTCACGGTCACCGGGATATCGGTGCCTTCTGTGGCTTTGACCGCAGCTGCCACGATCTGGCTAAACAACCGGCGTTTGTAGGGCAAGGCAGCGCCACCACCGCGCTTGGTCACCTTCGGTACCGGACAACCGAAGTTCATATCAATATGGTCGGCCATATCCTGCTCGACGATCATCTTTGCTGCTTTATAGGTCCATTCCGGATCTACTGTGTACAGCTGCAGCGAACGCGGGGACTCTTCCGGTGCGAATGTTGTCATGTGCAACGTTTTCTCGTTGCGTTCTGCCAACGCACGAGCGGTGACCATTTCACACACATATAAACCGGAGACCGTGCCGGTTTTCCTCACTTCTTGCTCGCGGCAGAGACGTCGGAAAGCAACATTTGTCACCCCAGCCATGGGGGCGAGGACGACGGGAGAAGAAAGCCGGTGGGGGCCAATTGTTAAGCTCACAGGCCCTATTGTCGCTAACTACGCGGAATCCACCAAACGCGAGACAGTAGAAGAGACACCAGCTGTGGGGTGTAAACGCGAAGAAGTTCGTGAAAGTGCGAAGAATGGCACCAAAAATATGAGGTGGACTAGTATTCATCATGAACACAATCACAGTGACCTCCGCTATACTGTGGTGTCAGAAGCGCTACGCAGCAACTGAGTTCTAGGCCTCACTTTTCTGGCCTGGGTATCCACCAGACTGCACAGCGTGCATAGCAACAGAACGAAAGTTCAGAACAAGGAGAGATAACGTGGCTGACCGTATCCTTAACGCATTCTTTAAAGACAAGATCACTTCCGCTGAGAAGGCTGCGGAGCACGTCAACAACGGCGACAAGATCGGTATGTCCGGTTTCACTGGCGCCGGCTACCCAAAGGCCCTGCCTACGGCCATCGCCAACAAAGCCAAGGCAGCCCACGACAAGGGCGAAGAGTTCAAGATCGATCTGTTCACGGGTGCTTCCACCGCTCCAGAGTGCGACGGCGTATTGGCAGAAGCCAATGCAATTAACTACCGAACCCCGTACAACTCTGATCCAAACCTGCGTAACCAGTTCAACGCGGGCGAGGCAAAGTACCAGGATATCCACCTCTCTCACCTGGGCTTGCAGGTAGAGCAGGGCTTCTTTGGGCGTTTCCAGGTCGCCATTATTGAGGCCACCAAGATCACCGAAGACGGCATGATCGTGCCATCGTCTGCTGTTGGTAACAACCTGGAGTGGATTGACAACGCCGACAAGGTCATCATCGAGGTTAACTCCTGGCAGTCCGAAAACCTCGAGGGCATGCACGACATCTACCAGATCCCGCGCAAGCCGAACCGCACCCCAATTCCAATCGTCAACGTCGGCGATCGCATTGGTTCGCCATACATCGAGATCGACAAAGAAAAGGTCGTCGCTGTCGTCGAGACCGATGCCGCGGACCGCAACGCGCCGTTCAGTGAACCAGATGAGATCTCTGAGAAGATTGCAGCGAACTTCCTGAAATTCCTCGAAGGCGAAGTTGAAGCAGGTCGTTTGGAATACGATCAGTTCATCCTGCAATCCGGCGTCGGGAACGTGCCAAATGCCGTGATGGCAGGTCTGCTGGACTCCAAGTTCGAAAACATCACCGCCTACACCGAGGTTATCCAGGACGGCATGCTGGACCTGATCGACGCCGGCAAAATGACCGTTGCCTCGGCAACCTCGTTTGCTCTTTCCCCAGAGTATGCGGAAAAGATGAACGAGCAAGCAGAAAAGTACCGCGAGCACATCATCCTGCGTCCACAGCAGATTTCTAACCACCCAGAGGTAATCCGCCGTATGGGCCTGATTTCCTCGAATGGTGCGATTGAGGCCGACATTTACGGCAACATCAACTCCACCAACGTCATGGGCTCTCGTGTGATGAACGGTATCGGTGGTTCCGGCGACTTCACCCGTAACGCATACATCTCGACGTTCATCTCCCCATCGCAGGCTAAGGGCGGCGCAATCTCTGCGATTGTTCCATTCGCTTCGCACATCGACCATACCGAGCACGACACCATGGTCTTCATCACCGAGTACGGCTACGCCGACCTGCGTGGCCTGACCCCACGTGACCGTGCCGAAAAGATGATCGCGATCGCGCACCCGGATTACCGCGATGAGCTGCAGGCTTACTTCGACCGTGCCATGAAGCAGCAGCACGTCCACACCCCGGTTGACCTGGAGACCGCCTTCAACTTCCAGCGCAACTTCGAAGAATACGGCGATATGCGCGGCAAGCAGGACTAGTTTCTGGCACTCGCATGTCATCCCAGCCGGTGCAGTTTCTGCACTTGGCTGGGGTGACAGTTCCTAGCCTGGCGTGACAGCCTGATACCCCAGCTGGTGCAGTTTCCGCACTTGGCTGGGGTGATTTTTATTTATGTTTGGTGTGTATTAGCATAGTGAGCTGTTGGGCCTTTAGCTCAGTTGGTAGAGCTGCGGACTTTTAATCCGAAGGTCGCGGGTTCGACCCCCGCAGGGCCCACAAACAGGTAAACCCCTGGCCAAGAAATTGGCCAGGGGTTTTGCTGTATCTGCTTTGCTCTTGAGTTCAGGGGGTCGTTATCTTTCTGAGCGAAGCTGGGGTGAAAGAGGGGGAAGTAGGTTAAGTAGCAAAAAGAGGATGCGGACGGAATCTTGGAGGATTTTCCGCATCCCCAAATATGTTTGCTCGGAGCGTCGGCAGATGGTGCATTTTTGCAAATAGTGAACGAAAAAGGCCACTTTCAGCGGGCCTATTTGCAAAAAAGACACAATAGACATGATCACCGGCGATGGGCTAAGCGGTTGCACGCAAGGTAGCACTCGCGATGGGCTACACAGTAGCACCAGCGGTAGCATCCACGCCGGCACCAGCGGTAGAAGTGAATCCACGCAAGCGCAGGCTGTTGCTAACCACGAACACGCTCGATAGCGCCATTGCCGCACCGGCCAGCATCGGGTTCAACAGTCCCAGAGCGGCCAACGGAATGGCGGCGGTGTTGTAGGCAAAAGCCCAGAACAAATTGCCTTTGATGGTGCCCAGCGTGCGACGAGACAAGCGAATAGCGTCGGTGGCTGCCCGCAGATCACCACGCACCAGCGTGATATCGGCGGATTCCATTGCCACATCGGTGCCGGTCCCCATCGCCATGCCCAAATCGGCTTGCGCTAGGGCAGGAGCATCGTTAATGCCGTCGCCAACCATCGCGACCTTATAGCCCCGATCCTGGTAATCCGCGATCACCGCGACCTTGTCTTCCGGCATAACTTCGGCGCGCACGTGCTCGATGCCAACTTCCGCCGCGACGGTTTCTGCCACCGCCTGGTTATCGCCGGTCAGCAGCATCGTTTCAATGCCAAGTTCATGGAATTGCTGAATTGCTGCAGCGCTGGTGGTCTTGACTTGGTCGGCCACCATCAGCACGGCGGCGGGGGTGCCGTCGACAAGCACCACGAGCGCAGTGTGACCTTGGGTCTGCGCGCTCAGAAACGGTTGCTGCAGCGCGCCCAGATCTGCGTTGTCCGCCAAGCTGGGCTTGCCGACGGCCACCCGGCGGCCTTCCACCACGCCGCGCACACCAGCGCTGCGGATGGACTCAAAATCGCTGACCTCGCTCAGTGTGCCGTCGGCGCGTTGGTTCGTGGCTGCCCGGGCGATTGCGCGGCCAATCGGATGCTCAGATTCGTGTTCCAGGCTGCCGGCCAAGTGCACCACTTCGTCGCGGTCGAAGCCTTCGGCGGTGACAACGTCGGCAAGTTCCATCACGCCGGTGGTCACAGTGCCGGTTTTATCCAGGATCACGCGATCAATTCCACGGGAATGCTCGAGCACCTCTGGGCCTTTGATTAGCACGCCCATCTGCGCGCCGCGTCCGGTGCCCACCAGCAGGGCAGTAGGGGTGGCCAGGCCCAATGCGCACGGGCAGGCGATGATCAGCACGGCTACCGCGGCGGTAAATGCGGCGGCCCAGTCACCGTCGATGAGCAGCCAGGCGATGAGCGTGAGCAGGGAAACGGCAATGACGATGGGGACGAAAACCCCGGAGATTTTATCGGCCAGCCGTTGGGCAGAAGCCTTGCCTGATTGTGCGTCTTCCACCATCTGGGCCATCTGCGCTAGCTGGGTATCCTTGCCTACCTTCGTGGCTTGTACCACCAACTTGCCGCCACCGACGTTGATCGTGGCGCCAGCGACGGCATCATCTGGACCGGCTTCCACGGGGACGGATTCTCCACTGAGCATCGAGGTGTCAATGGTGCTGTGGCCGGAGACGATCACCCCATCGGTGGCTATCTTTTCGCCATCACGGACGACGAATTCATCGCCAACGGTCAGCTCATTGATGTTGATGGTGGTCTCTGCACCATCGCGCAGAACGGTGACTTCACTGGCACCCAGATCCAGTAATGCCCGCAAAGCGGAGCCGGCTGTGCGCTTCGAGCGTTTCTCAAAGTACCGACCCAGCAGGATGAACGTGATTACGCCAGCGGCGACTTCGAGGTAAATGTGGCTCAGGCCGTCGCCACGCGAGACCGTGAAATCAAAGCCGTGGCGCATGCCAGGATCGCCCGCAGAACCAAAAAACAGCGCGACCATCGACCACACCAGTGCCGATGATGTTCCCAGCGAGATCAGCGTATCCATGGTTACGCTGCCGTGTCGCAGGTTCTGCCAAGTAGCCCTATGGAACGGCCATCCCGCCCACACTACGACTGGCAAAGTCAACGCCAGTGACACCCAGCCCCAGTAATCAAACTGCCACGCCGGAACCATCGCCAAAGCAATCACCGGTACCGCCAGTACTGCGGAAACGATGAGTCGGCGTCGTAAAGAATCCAGTTCGGCCTCGGCCATCGCATCCTGCGGGGCCTGTGTGCCTGCTGTGGTGGACTCTGGGGTGAGCTCTGCGCCATAGCCGGTCTTTTCGACGGTGGCGATGAGCGCATCAGCATCCAGCGCATCCGTGTCGCCGGTGATGGTGGCTTTTTCTGTGGCGTAGTTGACCTCGGCATGCACGCCGTCGTGCTTGTTTAGCTTCTTTTCGACGCGTGCGGCACAGGAGGCGCACGTCATCCCGGAAATATTCAGCTCAATGGTGGAAGAAGCAGTGCTTGATGCTGGAATAGGCGAGGAGGTTGACCTTGGGGTGGGCATTGTAGAAAGCGCTCCTTTATGCGGTGGGTTAGGCGCGTTCGGCGGTGTAACCAGCTTCGTCGACGGCTGCGATGATGTCTTCGTCGCTGGCTTGGTTTTCGGCTTTGGCGGAGTTGTTACCGGCGTTGTTGTCAGTGGCGTTGTTGTAGAAGACGGTAAGAGTGCCTTCTTGTGCGCTGACTGTTAGTCCGGCTACGCCAGGGACTTGGGAGACTTCCTCGTGCACGGCGTTTTCGCAATGCGCGCAGGTCATTCCGGTGACGCGGAAAGTGGTGCTGGGGTTGGACATAAGTAGGTTCCTTTCTGATGGCGAATATGTGTGTCTGATTGCGAATATTCGTGTGCAGACCTTTTCGGATTTGTCTTACCGGCCCCAGTTTATACCCCTAGGGGGTATACGGCAAGGGTGTGTGGTGGTCTAGATTTCTATGTATGTCAGAATCACGCCGCGCACCGCGGACTTCAATTCACAAGCGCCCAGCGACGCTAGTTCTTGCGCTGAGCCTGAGCTTCGGCCTTGGGGTCGGGGTTAGTGCACACCCAGTTGCTGCTCATGCGCAATCATCCTTGCCCGCGTTCGGCTCCTCGAACGGAAGTAGCGGAAATAACGGCAACAACCAAGGTAGCCGCCCTGCGCCCAAGCCAGCGCCACAACCAGAGCGGCCGGGACAACAACCTGGTGTGCCCGGTGCGCCCGGCCAACCTGGACGACCTGGCCAGCCCGGTGCGCCCCGACAAGATTTCAACGTCACCATGCTGGGCGACCTGCTGGGCGTCGGCAAGTCTGATGCCGCTGGTTTCTATTCCGGTGATCTGGGAATCATGCGCGAAATTACCCCGGGTAAGAAATTTGCGGTGGTTTTCGGTGATTCCTTCCGTGGTCAACGCTTCGGTGAAGGTGAGTGGCTCAGCCCGGTTGGTGTTGTGGCCCAGAAAACCCACGACGGGCGCATCGAGATCCTGGAGCCACTGAACGACGGGCCGAAAGTCCAACAGCTGGTCAAGTATTCGCACGGCGAAAATCGACTGACCGTGATTCCTTCGGATCTACTCAATCTCGACAGCACCCTGTATATGCAGGGCATG
This sequence comes from Corynebacterium sp. EPI-003-04-2554_SCH2473622, assembly GCF_001665955.1. NCBI lineage: Bacteria > Bacillati > Actinomycetota > Actinomycetes > Mycobacteriales > Corynebacteriaceae > Corynebacterium > Corynebacterium sp. EPI-003-04-2554_SCH2473622. The sequence goes on from NZ_LZMN01000019.1 coordinate 8,378, forward strand.
TGGAACAAGCCTTTTGGCAATGTCACGCACACGCAGGTGTGGAAGTCACTCGATCAGGGTGCGACGTGGCAATCTGTCGGCACGATCGACGGTGGCTATAAAGGCGGATTGCTGCAGCTGTTGTCCTGGGAACAAGGCCCGGATGGCTGGGTTTATCAGGTGTCGACGAAATTTGGCCGTAAGCACGACGTCTACCTCAGCCGTATGCAGCCCCGCGACCTAGCGAATCCGCGGGCCTGGCAGCACTACAACCCGCGCACGGGGCAGTGGGAGTCTGCGTCGACAAGCGTCTTGCACCCTGTGCTCAGCGAGCCTGTGCAGGCCGGAGAGATGTCGCTGCGCTATATCCAAGGCCACTGGGTGCTGGCGATGTTTAACGAGGAAACCTTGGCTGTGGAAGTCCGGATTTCTCGCGAGCTGGCTACGGACTGGAACCGCGTGCCGGTAGCGACCATCGTGCGCAACGGGCCATGGGATCAGCCGCAGGGGCCGAATAATTTCTCGCAACCTTATGGCGGCTTCATCACCCCGGGTTCAACCCTGGACAACCTTGATTTGGTGATCTCGCAATGGAACACCTCGGACAATTCACGTTATAACTCCACGCAGTTCAACGTGCGTGGCCTCGACAAGTTCTTCGGCATTGCGGGTGCCGAGACAGTTCAGCCGCGTGCGTTGCGTTCAGCGCCGGTACCAAGCCCGGATGTCGCGCCGTTTGATGCTGAAGTTCTGGATGTCACCGAGGTAGCTCCAGACGACAACGCGGTACCGCAACTGACGCCTGATGAGGCCACCAGGATCGTTGAGCTTGACGACGCCGAAGCTGCCGCACTGCTGGATTAGTTAACTCTTCACAATCTTACGGATGGCCTTCATGGCCTCGTCCAGCGTGGCTTCTGCCTGTGGCCCAGATTGGGTCGCGGCATCGGCTACGCAGGAGTGAATGTGGTCATTGAGTAGGTCCAGAGAAATATTTTCTAGGGCTGAGGTGATCGCGGAGATTTGCGTGATGATGTCGATGCAGTATTGGTCTTCGTCGATCATGCGCTGGATCCCGCGGGTTTGCCCTTCGATGCGGCGTAAACGGGACAAGTAGCGGGATTTGTCTGCGCTGTACCCGTGTTCATGGTGGGTGCATGGGCATGGGTCGTCAGCGTGCTCGGGTGGCTGTTGCGCGTTTTGTGTGTCCATTGTCTTGGCGAGTGTCTTGGCGAGTTTTTGTGGAGTATCCGCGGCGCTCATAACCGTAGAATACTGGCAGATAACTAGTGCATACAAACGGCGAAAAACAGTGTTTCTCCTGCGGTTTTGTCAAATGCTAAGAAGTGTATTAGTGTATAGCAAGTCGCCGACACCAAGGAAACAAGGTGTTGAACACGCTAGCCCCCATCGTCTAGCGGCCTAGGACACTGCCCTTTCACGGCAGCGGCACGGGTTCGAATCCCGTTGGGGGTACAAAGAGCTTTCCTAATCTCTTTCACACTAAGGCCCTGTGGCGCAGTTGGTTAGCGCGCCGCCCTGTCACGGCGGAGGTCGCGGGTTCAAGTCCCGTCAGGGTCGCCAAACAAAATCTCGAGGCATCGTTGAAAAACGGTGGCTCGAGATTTTTCTTTAACAACTTGTCAGCAAGCTTAAGTCCGAGGCTTATGTCCGAGCCCATATTCAAGCTCAGATTCATGCTTAGGCCCAACAGACGCCCAGCTTGTCACTTAAATCGTCGAAAATACGGCGAGCCACCCCCAGGTTTTTCGCTATCGGGCGTTGCCTGCCTGGGCGGCGCCTCTCGTTGTAATACTCACCGGATTCAAAATGAATACCTGGAGTTCCAGCCAAATAAAAAGCCAGGTTATCGCCGCCCACAGAGGGTGCGCTGAGGGCTTTCGCCAAAACGCTGGAATACACCCGAGAGATTACGCCGGATGAAGTCTGTGCAAACGACGTTGCCAGTGCTCCAGGGTGAAAAGACACCGCAGTCAGTCCGTGCGAGTCGAGATAGCGCGTGAGCAAGATATCGCCGAGTTTCGCGTTACCGTAAGCGCGGGACGAGCTGAAGTGTTGGAAAGTGTTCGGATCGTCTGGCCGGAAATAAGACATCAGCAAATGTGCCACTGAAGCAGTTTGAACGACGGTGGCATCGTCGGCACGGAGTTTATCCTGCAAGAGGGAAGTCAGCAGGAAAGGGGCAACGACGTTGATCTGCCAAGTCCGTTCAAAACCATCAGCTGTGGTTACGGGCCCGTCAAAAATCCCACCGGCATTATTGGCCAAGGCGTGAATATGGTCTAGCTGGTTGAGTTCGTCGGCAAGCTCCCGAACTTCGGTGAGGGAAGAAAAATCAGCGGTGAAATGCTCTGCACCTAAGGCATTGGCGACGTTGCGTGTCTTTTCTGGACTACGCCCGACGATGACGAGTCGGTCTTCCGAGCGGGCGTTGTGTAGCGTGTGCGCGGCTGCGGCGCCGATTCCATCTGATGCTCCGGTGATCACGATGGTGCGCGGTGCAGAGCCGCTTGATGAAGAGCCGTAGCGCGCCGAGTTATGGTGTGCAGAGCCGCTTGGTACAGGATTTTCGGTAGGCATAAGGTGAGTCTAGCGGTGGTTCTGGTATGTAGGTTTTATGCCACTTGTAGTGCGGATTTGCTCAGTTGCATAGGAAAAAGGTAGTCTTAACCATCGTGCGCAACGGAGACTGCACAGTCAGGGTTCGGAGTCACGCAAAGTTAATAAGGCCCTGTGGCGCAGTTGGTTAGCGCGCCGCCCTGTCACGGCGGAGGTCGCGGGTTCAAGTCCCGTCAGGGTCGCTCAGGAAAATGCTGGGTGTTTGCGGAAACGTAAATCCTAAGATTGTTTTCCTTGGCCAGATAGCTCAGTCGGTAGAGCATCCGCCTGAAAAGTGGAAGGTCAGCGGTTCGATCCCGCTTCTGGCCACATCTAGCCCGTCAGAATGTTTGCACAAACATGCTGGCGGGTTTTGTGTATTTGTTACGCACTCACCGTGCATGCTCGTTTCCGATTTATACGACAAAAGTGGGGATATCGGGATATATGAGGGTTATACGGCAAAGGTGTGTCTGGGGTTGTTATCCCGTGTCGGGGAGCCGGAATTTTGTGCGATTTTTACAAATAGTGAACGAAAAAGGCCTCTTTTAGCGACCCTATTTGTAAAAATCGCACATTAGATCGGACTCCCGGGGTTTGTTGCATAACCCTGCATTTGTCACGCCCTCACCGTGCATGCTCGTTTCCCGCGTTTTCCCACCGTTTTATCCATGTTTTCCCAACGTCTTGTCCACCGTTTTGTGCATCTTCGGTAGAGGAATCCTGGCATACTAGAGCTCATAGTGCTTCCGTTTTAAGAACCACGAGGTCCACGGAAACTATTTGATCCAAGGAGATAGTTTATGACTGCACATAACCAGCAAATCACCAATAACACTGCAGAATCCCGTTTTGAAATAACCGTCGACGGAAAATTGGCAGGGTTTGCTGATTACCAAGACAAAGGCAATGTCCGAAATTTCAACCACACCGAGGTTTTCGAAGAATTCCGGGGCCAGGGCCTGTCTAAACCACTGATCAAGTTTAGCCTGGACCACGCCCGAGAGAACGATCTGCAGATTCTTCCAACGTGCTCTGCGTATGAGAAATTCCTGCAGAAAAACGAGGAATATCAAGATCTTGTCGCAGAGAACTAACTTTGCGCCTAACTGCGCGGCATAATTTGCGACCAACTGTTCGGCCTGATTCGCGCCCAGCTGCGCGGAATAGGCCGCACAAAAGCCCGGGTATTTGAAGTGCTCCCACTAGTCAGAAACTGATTGCTCAGTCCAACTTTCGGGGGTCAGTTCAAATACCCGGGCTTTAATCATGTATGCAAGGTAGCAAGGTTTAGACGCTGCGCAACCGCATGTTCAAGCAATATCCCCGCATGGTGGGGGCGGGGTGGTGAGGCTCGAAATCTTAGATGTAGTAATCCGGATCGCGGAGCTTCTCGCACTCTTCTTTCTTCCGTGGGCGCGCCACAGCAGGAATTCCCACGGCAATGCAATCCGCGGGAACGTCCTTGGTTACTACTGCGTTGCCGCCGACGGAAGAGTTCTTCCCGATGGTCACTGGACCCAACACTTTGGCTCCGGCACCAATCACCACGTTGTCTTCCAGCGTTGGGTGACGTTTAGTTTGTGTGAGCACCTGGCCACCTAATGTGACACCGTGGTACAGCATCACGCCATCGCCGATCTCGGCGGTTTCGCCAATGACGATGCCCATGCCGTGGTCAATGAAAAAACGCCGACCGATTTTTGCACCGGGGTGAATTTCAATACCGGTGAAAAAGCGATTCAGCTGTGCCAGGATTCGGGCCGGCCCTTTCCAGTTGTGCTGCCACAACCAGTGGGAAACCCGATGCGCCCAGATCGCGTGCAGGCCGGAATAAACGAGTGCATTTTCCAGTGAGCCACGCGCAGCGGGGTCATGCTCGCGGGCATTCTGGAGATCTTCGCGGATGCGGGACACGATCTGGAACATAGACAAGAGCCTAACAGGGACTAGTCGCGAATGTCTTCGTACAACAAGGTGGAAACGTAGCGCTCACCGAAGTCCGGAATGATCACGACGATGTTCTTGCCTTCGTTTTCTTCCCGAGCTGCAACTTCCAGGGCAGCTTTGATGTTGGCGCCGGTGGAGATTCCTCCCAGGATGCCGTCGTCAACAGCCAACTTACGGGAAGCCTTGACGGCATCTTCGTTGCTGACAGTAATGACTTCATCCAGTACAGAGCGGTTCAGAATTTCTGGGATGAAGTTTGCACCCAGGCCCTGGATCTTGTGTGGGCCAGCTTTGCCCTCGGTCAACAGTGGGGAAGCAGCTGGCTCAACGGCGATAGCCTTGAGATCTGGGTTCTTTTCCTTCAGGTACTTGCCTGCACCGGAGATGGTGCCACCAGTACCAATACCAGCGACGAAGATGTCGACGTTGCCGTCGGTGTCTTCCCAGATTTCTGGGCCGGTGGTCTTGTAGTGAACCTGGGCGTTGGCCTGGTTAGCGAACTGGCGGGCCAGGATGGCGTTGTCTTCGGTCTCGGCGATCTCGTTAGCCTTGTCGACGGCGCCCTGCATACCCGCCGCACCTGGGGTCAGGACGATTTCTGCACCGTAGGCGCGCAGCAAAACGCGACGCTCGTTGGACATGGTTTCTGGCATGGTGAGCACAACCTTGTAGCCACGGGCCGCGCCCACCAGTGCCAGGGCGATTCCGGTGTTGCCGGAGGTCGCCTCAATGATGGTGCCGCCTGGCTTCAGTTCGCCAGACTCCTCGGCTGCATCGACAATTGCGCGACCAATGCGGTCCTTCACCGAGTTTGCTGGGTTGAAGGATTCCACCTTGGCGTAGACGTTAGCCTTCAGGCCCTTGACGGATTCGTTCAAACGAACCAGTGGGGTTCCACCGATGGTATCCAGAATGTTGTCGTATACCTTACCCATTTATTCTTTAGCTCCTTTGCGGCTGCAGAGGCGGTACATGAGCATGCATGCCACCCTGCAGTGAGTTGGGGTTAACTTTCTGCGCACTACTATACATAAAAAACCAGACAGAGCAGTCTTTATATTCTAGACCGCTAAGTCGGGTCAGGTGGGGAATTTTGCTGACGAAATTTCAGATGTTCGGCCGCAATAGTTTCAGATGTTTGGCCGCAATAGTTTCAGATGTTTGGCCACGATATCGGTGGGGTGAACGGGGTTAGGTATTACCCCCGTTTTCACGCTACAGTGAGGTCAAGCGGTTTTGGAAACACCCAAATGGGTACACCCAGATGAGGAGACTTCATGGATTCCCACCTAATCAAAGATGACGATGAGGCTGTCCGCTCAGCACTCACTGCGTTGAAAAACGCCACCAGCATCCCCGTCACTATGTATGCCACCTTGTTGCCTGATAACCGCTTGCAAATTACCCAGTGGGTGGGCCTGCGTACTCCTGCCTTGCAAAACATCATCATGGAGGCAGGTACTGGCGTGGGGGGCAGAGTGGTCAGCACGCGTCGTCCAGTCGGTGTTTCTGATTACACGCGCGCAAATATTATTAGCCACGAAAACGACCGCGTGATGCAGGACGAAGGCCTACATTCTCTTTTGGCCGTTCCTGTGATCGTGCGTAGAGAAATTCGTGGCGTACTTTACGTCGGTGTGCATTCCCCGGTGCGGTTGGGCGATAAGGTCATCGAAGAAGTCACCATGACCGCACGGTGCCTGGAACAAGACATTGCGGTTAATTCCGCGCTGCGGCAAATCGAAGCCTCTGTTCCGGCGACGCCGCGTTCCAACCGCAGCATGAATGGTGCTGAATGGGAACAAGTTCGTTCGACACACTCTAAGCTGCGCATGCTGGCTAACCGGGTGAATGATGAGCACGTGCGCAAAGAGCTGGAGGTCTTATGCGAGCAAATGGTCTCGCCCGTACGCGTCAAGCAGTCCACGCGTCTATCCGCCCGCGAACTTGATGTGCTTTCTTGTGTTGCCTTAGGGCATACCAACGTGGAGGCAGCGGAAGAAATGGGCATTGGCGCAGAAACCGTGAAGTCTTATCTGCGCTCTGTTATGCGCAAGCTCGGTGCGCACACCAGGTATGAGGCCGTTAACGCTGCCCGGCGCATCGGCGCGTTGCCGTAACTGCTCGAGAAATCGGTAGTCTTTAACATTGTGAAGGATATATTTTTAGTCACCGGTGGGGCACGCTTGCAGGGTTCAGTCAAAGTCGACGGAGCCAAAAACAGCGTGCTGAAATTGATGGCCGCGGCGTTGTTGGCAGAAGGAACTACCACGCTGCACAATTGCCCAGAAATCCTCGATGTTCCCCTGATGCAAAATGTGCTGCAGGGGTTGGGCTGTGCTGTGGAGATCGACGGGCCAACCGTACGCATCACTACACCAAGTAGTGATCGGCTTTCTTCAAATGCGGACTTTGAAGCAGTCCGCCAATTCCGAGCTTCTGTGTGCGTGTTGGGGCCACTAACTGCGCGCTGTGGGCGTGCTGTCGTGGCTTTGCCCGGCGGTGATGCGATCGGTTCCCGTCCGCTGGATATGCACCAGTCTGGTTTGGAAAAAATGGGTGCGACTACCCGTATCCAGCACGGCGCTGTGGTGGCAGAAGCGGACAACTTGCACGGCGCAGAGATCAAGCTGGATTTCCCGTCGGTAGGGGCCACGGAGAATATTTTGACTGCCGCGGTGCTGACTGAGGGCGTGACGACGCTGCATAATGCCGCCCGGGAACCAGAAATCGTCGACCTGTGCGAGATGCTCAATGACATGGGGGCCCAGGTGGAAGGAGCCGGAACTTCCACAATCGTTATCACCGGCGTCGACAAGCTGCATCCAACCGAACACCACGTGATTGGCGATCGGATTGTAGCTGGCACCTGGGCTTATGCTGCCGCGATGACGCAGGGGGATATTACTGTCGGTGGCATTGCCCCCAAGCACCTGCACTTGCCACTGGAAAAACTGCGCAGTGCCGGGGCAGAAATTGAATCGTATGAAAACGGCTTCCGTGTGCGCATGGAACAACGCCCGGTTGCTGTTGACTACCAAACCCTGCCGTTTCCGGGATTCCCGACGGACCTGCAACCGATGGCCATTGGGATTTCTGCGCTTGCCGACGGCATGTCTGTGATTACGGAAAATGTGTTTGAGGCGCGTTTCCGTTTCGTAGACGAAATGCAGCGCCTAGGTGCCGATGCACAAGTTGACGGCCACCACGTCGTATTGCGGGGTATTGATGAGCTGTCGTCGACAAGCGTTTGGTCCTCCGATATTCGTGCTGGTGCCGGCTTGGTGTTGGCGGCCTTGCGTGCCGACGGCGTAACTACGGTTCATGACGTGCACCATATTGATCGCGGGTACCCGAACTTTGTGGAAAACCTGCAACGTTTGGGTGCCACCATCGAACGCTCTGTCGCTTAGGAGCAGCTACTAGTCCTAGCCCTTGGGGCGGGAAGCCTTGCCCGGGTGTGAACCCTATCGGGTAGTCTGCTTGGAGTAATCGCACAGTAGATTTCGCCGAAACTTTCCGGAAAGGTTCGCACCCACATGACGGCTTATGACAATGGCCCACAGCGCGGCTCAGGTACTGGTAAACACGCCACTGGCAAACATGCCGTTGCCGCACAAGATTCGCCGCAAGCTGTTCCGGCGGCTCGCGCACACCGGTTGTCGAAAAAATATGGCTCTGGTGACACAGAAGTCGTCGCGCTTGATTCCGTCGATGTGATCTTCGAACGCGGAAAATTTACCGCGATCATGGGGCCTTCCGGCTCCGGCAAATCCACGCTCATGCACTGCATGGCTGGGCTGGATGCGGCTTCTGCTGGGCATTCCTTCATCGGCGATACAGATCTTTCGCAGTTGGGCGATAAAGGTATCACCGAGCTGCGTCGTGATCGCCTTGGTTTTATTTTCCAATCCTTTAACCTGGTGCCAACGCTGACTGCAGCCGAAAACATCACGCTGCCTCTCAACATCGCAGGTAAAGATGTAGATCAGGCGTGGTTCGACGAGGTCACCGGGCGCCTGGGCCTGGCGAAACGTTTGGGCCACCGCCCCGCAGAACTTTCTGGTGGCCAACAGCAGCGCGTGGCTTGTGCTCGCGCTTTGGTTTCGCGCCCGGAGATCATTTTTGGTGATGAACCGACCGGTAACTTGGATTCCAATTCCTCGGCAGAGGTGCTGGACATTTTGCGCACTGCCGTTGATAACGACGACCAAACCGTGGTGATTGTCACCCACGACGCACGCGCGGCCTCGTATGCCGACCGCGTGATCTTCCTGAAAGACGGCACAATCGTCGATGAGCTACACGGCGCCAGCATGGACGATATTTTGCAGACCATGGCGGGAATTGAGGGCTAAATATGGCGAAGCGAACTTCCATGCGCACCATCGCCGTGCGCAATATCGTCTCGCATAAATTGCGCCTGGCACTGACGGTACTGTCAGTGATGCTGGGTACCGCATTTATTTCTGGCGCGTTCATGTTTACCAACTCGCTGTCGTCGACCTTTGAGGCAGCCGTGGGCAGCGCCTATGAGGACGTCGACGCAGCAGTCGGTCCGGCAGAAGGCCTGCCCATCATCGATGGAGAGACCGTGCAAGCGATTACCGACGATGAATCGGTGCGCGCGGTCAACCTGACCGAATCTACCAACGTGGTAGTCGCCAATGAGAACCTGGAGGCTTACCAGGTAGGTGGTGGTACTTCCACGCTGCAGATGTATTACCCGCCGGAAGACAAGGTGGGGGACGCTGACGAGATCATTGACGGCACAGCACCGCACGGTGAAGGCGAGGTCATCGTCAACGATACCGCTGCAGAAGAGCAAGGCATCAGCGTCGGCGAGAAGATCATTTTGGTCACTCCAGAAGAGCGCTACGAAGTCACCGTCAGCGGAATCTACACCCCAGCCCTGGAACAAGGATTGGGTTCGTTGTCGGTGTTGATGGAAGCCGGCTCCTACCAGAACCTGTTTAACCCAGACGGTCTTGCTAGCCAGATGGCTGTCGCGGCACATGACGGCACCACTGCTGAGCAACTGGTGAACCACCTCAACGAAACGTATCCACAGGTAGAAGCCCAAACCGGGCAGGCGCTTGCCGACGAATTGACGGAGCAAATCAGCAACGCGCTCAGTTTTGTCAATTACTTCTTGGTTGCCTTCGGCCTGATTGGTCTGCTGGTGGGGACGTTCATCATCGCCAATACCTTCTCTATGATCGTGGCGCAGCGCATCAAAGAATTCGCACTACTGCGTTCTATCGGTGCGTCTCAGCGCCAGATCACCGGATCAGTGGTGGTGGAAGCGTTGGTCGTTGGCCTGCTGGGTTCGGCTCTTGGTGTGGTTGCCGGTATTGGTTTGGTTGCGGTCATCCGCGCGGTATTTTCTGCACGCGGCATGTCCTTCGATGGTGGAGGGCTGGGATTGTCACTGACCGCCATCGTCCTACCGATAATCCTGGGCGTCGTGGTCACCATCGCTTCTGCCTGGGCACCGGCGCGCCGGGCCGGGCAGGTGAAACCGGTAGAAGCTATGCGTTCGACGGAGTCCGCTGCAGGTGCCCCACTGACCGTGCGCACCATCATCGGCACTGTGATCATCGTGGCTGGTGTACTGGCCGCAGGCCTGGCGATGCTGCTGGACGATTCTGGAACCACCCTGCGCGCCAGCTTGGTTGGCATTGGTGCCTTCTTGGTAGTCGTCGGCTATTTCATGGCCGGTCCAGCATTCAGCATGGGCATCGTGCCAGTTTTGGGCCGGGTCATCGGAGCCCCGTTTGGTTCCATGGGGCGGTTGGCTTCCACGAATGCGCGCCGTTCGCCACGTCGTACCGCTGCCACGGCATTCGCGTTGACCCTGGGAATGATGCTGGTAACCGGCATTGGCATGCTGGGTGCGACCATGAAAAACAGCATTGGTGACATGCTGGAAGATACGGTCACCGCAGATTTCTTGGCTACCGGGCCACAGGATGGGTCTTTCCCAGTACCTCAAGCGGTTCCGGGGGCTTTGG
>NZ_LZMN01000020.1:0-11416 GCF_001665955.1 Corynebacterium sp. EPI-003-04-2554_SCH2473622
GCCGGGCGCCTGGAACGCATCGCGACCGCAACCATAAATGCGGTTCCTGCCGGCCCGGCGATATCACAGGTGCTGCGGGCCATCCAGCTCATCGGCAAAAGCATCGACGCCGCATGTGCCTTATCTATTGAGGCCGCTTGCTTCGGCTCGCAGCACCTGCCGCATCGTTTAGGAGATTTTTTGCCCTCCGCACTTGGCGGTTCCCGACCTGACGGTGCCGTCGACCTGGACGTTGATGATATTCACACCATCCAAGCCTGCCGTGCGCCCGATCCACTCTTAGCGCAAACCGTAGATCACCCCGATCTGCGCTTGTTGGAAGTATCCGATAAGCACTGGGCAGGCATGGTCGGCCCACCTCCGGAGGAGACCGATAACCTGGTAGTATTCGTTCCCGGCGTGGGCTCGGACGGCAATGAAAGTATCGGTGGACAAATCGAGCGCGCCCGCACCCAAGCAGCGGCGATGGGCGGCACGGGTGTGGTCTACGGCTACGATGCCCCAGATCAACTGCTCAGCGGTACGTCTACAGGCGCAGCAAAAACCGCGGGGCCGCAGTTGCGGGAGTTTCTTGCCGACATCGACCAGCGCTACCCGAACCACCACGTCACGGTCGTCGGCTATTCCTATGGATCGGTGGTGGTCGGCAACGCGGCTGGTGGCCCAGCACCGATGCGTGCCGACGACGTGTTGTTCGTTGGTTCGCCTGGCACGGGTCTGGCCAGCACAGAAGAAATGAACCTGCGGGGTGATAATCCGCAGGTTCATGCTGCCCGGCGCGCACTAGATCCGGTCAGCGGGATGGCTTATTCCAATGGCGGGTTATTTGGGGTGAACCCAGCCGCACCCACCTTTGGTGCCCAGCCCTGGCCGGGGGACGGGATGCGCGATCACAGCGGGTTTTTCAATGATGAAGCCTACCTCGACGGTTTTGCAGAACTCGCGCGCCGCCGGGGCTTGGCAGGCCCAGAGTGACCAGATTTAGAACAGACCGACGGGGTTTTCGGCATAAGAGACCAGCACATTCTTGGTTTCTTGGTAGTGTCCGAGCATCATCAGGTGGTTTTCCCGGCCCAAACCAGACTGCTTATAGCCGCCGAATGCCGAGTGCGCTGGGTAGTTGTGATATTGGTTCACCCACACACGACCGGCTTGGATATCACGTCCGGCACGGTAAGCGATATTGCCGTTGCGCGTCCACACACCACTGCCCAGACCGAAGTCAGTGTCGTTGGAGATCCTGATGGCCTCGTCGTAGTCCTTGAATGTGGCCACGGACAGCACCGGCCCGAAGATTTCTTCGCGGAAAATCTTCATATCGTTGGTGCCTTTGAACACGGTTGGTTCGATATAGAAGCCGCCGCCGATGACCTCGTTGACGTTGCCACCGATCAGGGTTTCTGCGCCTTCTTCTGGTCCGGACTTCAGGTAGGAGACAATCTTGTCCATCTGTTCCTGGGATGCCTGGGCTCCCATCATGGTCTCGGTATCCAACGGGTTACCGATCTTGATCTGCTTGACCCGCTCAAGTGCACGTTCCAGGAAAGCATCGGCAATATCTTCGTGGATCAATGCGCGCGATGGGCAGGTACACACCTCGCCCTGGTTCAGCGCAAACATGGTAAACCCTTCGAGGCATTTGTCCAGGAATTCGTCGTCTTTGTCCATGATGTCCGGGAAGAACACCGACGGCGATTTTCCGCCAAGTTCCAGGGTAACTGGGATGATTTTTTCTGCCGAAGCTTTGTTGATCATCTTGCCGACGGGTGTGGACCCCGTAAACGCGATCTTCGCGATGCGGTCCGACGACGTCAACGCCACACCGGCTTCGTCGCCGAGGCCGTTGACGATGTTGAGCACACCAGGTGGCAGCAGATCCGCGATCTTGTCCACCAAGTACAGGATAGAGACCGGGGTTTGTTCTGCTGGCTTCAATACGATGGCGTTACCGCTGGCCAGGGCCGGGGCCAGTTTCCAGGCTGCCATCAGGATCGGGAAGTTCCACGGAATGATCTGGCCGACGACGCCGAGTGGCTCGTGGAAGTGGTAGGCGACGGTGTCGTCGTCGATTTGTGAAAGGCGGCCTTCTTGGGTGCGGATAGCAGAGGCAAAGTAGCGGAAGTGGTCTACGGCCAGCGGGAGATCCGCCGCCAGGGTTTCGCGTACAGCCTTACCGTTTTCCCAGGTTTCTGCTACCGCGAGTTCTTCCAGGTTGTCCTCAATACGCTGGGCAATCTGTAGCAAAATATTGGAGCGCTCTGCCGCTGAGGTTTTCCCCCAAGCTGGTGCTGCCTTGTGCGCGGCATCCAATGCACGTTCGATGTCTGCTTTGGTACCGCGGCCGAATTCACAGAAAACTTTGCCGTTGACCGGTGAGATATTTTCCAGATATTGGCCTTCTGCGGGCGCTACCCATTCGCCACCGATGAAGTGGTCATAGCGTTTTTTGAAGTCGACGATGGAGCCTTCTTCGCCTGGGTTTGCGTACACGGTCATGAGGGTGACACCTTTCTTCCAGATGGTGCAGCCGTTGCAACTAATGCGCGGTGTATTGCACATTTGCCCCGCACATTATGAATGCGGTCACAACGGCGTGCCGATGTACTACGACATCATAGCGTGATCCGGGGCATAAAGAAAGGTTTTGCAGAATAAAATATCCCCACAGAAACCAGAGGGTGGAAATTCACCAGGTTTCTGCGGGGTTATCAGGGGGCACGTTGGCTGGGCTAATTCCGGCGTCCACGCCCGCGGCGGGACGAGCGCGGCTCCCACATCACCACGGCAGAAGACCGCGGGACGTGTACCAACTCGCCTTTGCTTGCGTTCGCGGGAGCACGGTTTGCTGCGGAGGCAGCGCGCAGCTGTCCGCGCAGTTCTTCGACTTCTGCCGCCAACGCGTCACGCTCTTCGGCGAGCGCATCACGTTGTTCGGTCAGTTCAATGATGGCTTTAATTCCGGCCAAGTTAACGCCATCATCTTGGGATAATTGCTGGATCTTGCGCAGCATCGCGATGTCACGCTGCGAATACCGGCGCCCGCCACCACGGGTGCGCGCGGGTGAGACCAGCCCCATCCGGTCATAGGTGCGCAGAGTTTGCGCGTGCATGCCGGATAATTCAGCAGCCACGGAGATAACGAAGACCTCGCGATATTCTTCACGGAATTCCTCGTGCGAATCGTTCGCCATGGTGTTGTCACCTCCTGTGGTCGCTTGTCGTTATTTATTCGGGTTCCCGGCCCAACCGGCGCGGGCATCGAAACCGGAATCTTTTTCTGCTTGTGCGTAGGTGCGCAAGCTGGATTTTGCGGCGTCATCCAAATTCGTCGGCACCGTGACCTGTACTTTCACGTGCAAATCACCGTGTTTTCCCGAAGATTTCGGTATGCCGCGCCCACGAACCCGCAGGGTGCGGCCGTCAGCAGTACCTGCCGGGATTTTCACCCGAACCGGGGCATCCAGGGTCGGCACCGTGATCGTATCGCCGAGTGCTAGCTCCGCAAAGGACACTGGCACCGTGATCAGCAGGTCATCGCCTTCGCGGGAAAAGACCTTGTCTTCCCGCACGCTCACGGACACAAACAGGTCGCCGGATGGTTTGCCTTGCGGCCCAGCTTCGCCCTGGCCCGCCAAACGCACCTTTTGCCCGTCGACGACACCGGCCGGGATCCGCACGGTAATTGAACGGGTTCGGTTCACGGTTCCGCTTCCCGAGCAGGTCTCACAGGGGTCGGGGATCTTGGAACCAGTGCCGTCGCAGTTCGAGCACGGCTGGGAGAAGCCGAATGCTCCCCGGTTTTCACTGGTGTAACCGGTGCCGTTGCACTGTCCGCAGGTGGCTTGCTTACCGGATTTTGATCCGGAGCCGTGGCAGGTAGTGCACGGCGCGTTGCCCCGCAGCTCTAGCGGGATCGTCGTGCCTTTCGCAGCTTCTCGAAAGTCGAGCGTAATGGAGGTTTCGACGTCGGCGCCCCGCGTCGGCCGAGCTTGGTGCCCACCAGCACCGCCGCGGTTAAAGAGGCCGCCGAAGATGTCACCCAGACCGCCGTCTTCAAATGCTCCTCCAAATCCACCAGCCCCGGGCGCCCCGCCCGAGAAGAAGCCGTCTTGGCTTTGCGACGAGCGGCGAAACCCGCCGGGAAAGCCGGCGCCTCCAAACCTGCCGCCCCCGGCACGCAGCATCGCTTTGAACTCGTCGTATTCCTTGCGCTTCTTCTCGTCGCCAAGCACGTCGTAGGCAGACGCTGCCGCCTTGAACTTGGCGAGTTTCTGCTCGTCGTCCGGGTTGGTATCTGGGTGGTTTTCCCGGGCAATTTTACGGTAGGCGCTACGGATTTCAGCTTTTGAGGCATCGGAGGAAACGCCTAGGTCCCCGTAATAATCCTTATCGGCCCATTCACTCTGGGACATGGTTCGTCCCCTCCTTCCTCATTGTTTACTGATTGTCGTCTGCCTGCGCGGACTCGTCCGCACTAGACTGTGCGCCTTCTGGATCAGCGATGATCACCATGGCGTTGCGCACTAGGCGGTCTCCCACCTTGTAGCCCTTACGCAGAACCGTGCCGACGACTTGTTCGCCACCGCTGGAGAGATCCTGCACAGCCTCGTGGATCTCCGGGTCAAAAGCCTCACCTGGTTCGCCGAAGGTCACCAGGTTCTGGCCCTTCAAGGTTTCGCGGAATTTAGATCCGAACTTCTCCAGTGGGGATCCTTTTTCCAGGTCACCGTGTTGTTTGGCCAGTTCCAGATCATCCAGGATTGGCAGCAGTGCGGACAGTACCGAAGCCTTCGCGGACTCAGAAACGCTCTGGCGCTCCCGGTCGCTACGGCGGCGGTAGTTGGTGTATTCCGCATTCAGCCGCTTGAGGTCATCAGTGCGTTCGTCCAACTCTCGCTGCAGTGCCTGTTCAGGAGTTTCGGCTTCTGCTGCTTCGTCTTCAGCAGTGCTGATTGGCTCTTCGACTTCATCAACCTCTGGTTCCACAGCGACGTCATCGGCCAGACCTTCCGCACCGGCTCCGCCGGATGGCTGCCCAGTTTCTTGCTGGGTTGCCTCGGCGGCATCCGCGGCGGCTTCTGCCTGTGCGGCAGAGGTAGCCTCCGGGTCGGTCGCGTCCGGGGAACCGGGGTTATCCGGCATCTCGTCCCGGTTGCTCATTTACTTGTCACCCTTTGCGTTCTCGTCGGAGTTGTCGGCATCGTCCTCGTCGACAACTTCAGCATCGACGACGTCGTCATTGCCGCCAGCCTGGCCGGCTTCACCATCAGCCTGTGCCTGTGCGGCCTCGGCCTCGTACATAGCCTGGCCCATAGCCTGCGATTCGGTGGACAGCTTCTCGACGGCGGACTTGATGGCCTCGATATCGTCGCCCTTCAGTGCCTCGTCGACGGCATCAGCGGCTTCGGTGACCTTGTTCTTGGTCTCTTCATCGATCTTCTCGCCGTTCTCGTCCAGGAACTTGCGGGTCTGGTAAGCAGTGTTTTCCGCGTTGTTGCGGGTCTCCTGCTCTTCACGACGCTTCTTGTCTTCCTCAGCGTGTGCCTCGGCGTCTTTCACCATCCGATCGATCTCTTCATCGGACAAGCCGGAGCCTTCCTGGATCTTGATGGTGTTTTCCTTGCCTGTGCCCTTGTCCTTCGCGGAAACGGACACGATACCGTTGGCGTCGATGTCGAAGGTGACCTCAACCTGTGGGACACCGCGTGGTGCTGGTGCGATGCCGCCGAGTTCGAAGGATCCCAGCAGCTTGTTGTGCTGCGCCATTTCGCGCTCGCCCTGGAACACCTGGATCTGCACGGAAGGCTGGTTGTCTTCCGCGGTGGTGAAGGTCTCGGACTTCTTGGTTGGGATGGTGGTGTTGCGCTCGATGAGCTTGGTCATCACACCGCCCTTGGTTTCGATACCCAGCGACAGTGGGGTGACGTCCAGTAGCAGAACGTCCTTGACGTCACCGCGCAGGACACCTGCCTGCAGGGCAGCACCGGAAGCAACGACCTCATCTGGGTTGACGCCCTTGTTTGGCTCCTTACCGGTCATTTCCTTAACCAGTTCAGCGACCGCTGGCATACGGGTGGAGCCACCAACCAAAACGACGTGGTTGATGTCGCCGATTCCCAAGTCTGCATCCTTGATGACCTGGTTGAATGGCTTCTTGGTGCGGTCCAGCAGATCCTGGGTGATCTTCTGGAACTCGGTGCGGGTCAGGGTCTCGTCCAAGAACAATGGGTTCTTGTCACCGTCGACGGTGATGTATGGCAGGTTGATCGATGCCTGCTGCGCCGAGGACAACTCGATCTTGGCTTTTTCAGCAGCCTCACGCAGACGCTGCAGGGCCATCTTGTCCTTGGTCAGGTCAATACCGTTGGACTGCTTGAACTTCTCTGCCAACCAGTCGACGATGCGCTGGTCCCAGTCGTCGCCACCCAGGCTGTTGTCACCAGCGGTAGCAACTACCTCAACGACGCCGTCGCCGATTTCCAGCAGGGAGACGTCGAAGGTGCCGCCACCTAGGTCGAATACCAGGATGGTCTGCTCTTCCTTGCCCTTTTCCAGGCCATAAGCCAGTGCAGCGGCAGTAGGCTCGTTGACGATACGCAAGACATTCAGGCCTGCGATCTGGCCGGCTTCTTTGGTGGCCTGACGCTGTGCGTCCTCGAAGTAAGCAGGAACAGTAATAACAGCGTCGGTGACGTCTTCACCCAAGTAGGATTCCGCATCCCGCTTCAGCTTCATCAGGGTGCGAGCCGAGATTTCCTGTGGGGTGTACTTCTTGTCGTCGATTTCGGTAGTCCAGTCAGTACCAATGTGGCGCTTGACCGAACGGATGGTGCGATCAACGTTGGTAACCGCCTGGTTCTTGGCGGACTGACCAACCAGGATCTCGCCGTTCTTTGCGAAAGCGACGATCGATGGGGTGGTGCGAGCACCTTCCGAGTTCGCGATAACCTTCGCTTCTCCGCCTTCCAAGACGGAAACAACGGAGTTCGTGGTTCCGAGGTCAATACCTACTGCGCGTCCCATTACTGAATTCTCCTTAGTGCGAATTGTGCGTTCGAATTACTTGAAATTACTGAACTTGATTGCCAGTGACTCAACTACAAGCGAGACTGTAGCAGACGGTTTTTCGTCATGCCAACTTTCTTGAGTCAACCTCACTCATATTTCATAACTAACCGCACTCAAGGTTTATTCCCGTCAGGAGAAAAGTCGCTAAAACCTGCACCACAAGGACACAAAAACCGCGCCGAAACCCAGAAAAAAGGGTGAAAAATCACACGTTTCTAAAATTCCCATCACAGTCAGAAGTGTGAGTAGAGTAGCCGATAGGTGGCATATCTAAATGCCATATTTTCTGAGCATTAACGCTTCTCAAATACGCACGAGCGCCCGAAGTCAGCCTGATTTCTTGGCGCTTCTGGGGCCGATTGAGACTCAACACCTGAGAAGGATAAATAATGACAGCTAACAAGACTGCTTATACTCCCCCACAAGACAGCCAAGACGTCGAGGCTTGCGTCGACGCTGCAGTAGAGCGCGCGCATGAGTGGCTGAAGGTCACCAAGGGCGAATCCTCGCGTTCCACTGAGCAGCTCGCAGACATGGTGCGTGACCCGGATGGTGTCAGCTTCACCATGGACTTCGTCGACCGCGTCATGCGCCCAGAAGACAATAAGGTAGCCGCAGAAGCACTGGCTGAGCTGGCAGAATCCCCAGAATTCCTGAGCAAGATCGATGCCCTCATGGTCGGCGCCGGCGGCTTTTTCGGCCCAATCCTGCCTAACCTGGTTATGCCAGTCGCTCGTCGCCGCATGCGCCAGATGGTCGGCCACCTGGTGTTGGATGCAGAGTCCGACGCCCTGAACAAGATGCTGGACGACGCAGCTGAGCGCGGCCAGGATCTGAACCTGAACCTGCTGGGCGAAGCCGTACTGGGTGAAGAAGAAGCCAAGTCCCGCTTTGACCGCACCATGGAATTGGTACGCAACCCACGCGTTACCTACGTTTCGGTCAAGGCTTCTTCGCTGTGTGCCCAGCTGAACCACTGGGATCACGATGGTTCCGTGGAGCGATTGAAGGACCGTCTGCGTCCGATGTACCGCGAGGCCATTAGCCGCAAGCCGCAGGTCTTCATCAACCTGGACATGGAGGAATACCACGACCTCCACCTGACCATCCGCTTGTTCAAGGAGCTCCTTTCCGAAGACGAGTTCAAAAACCTGGAGGCTGGCATCGTCGTCCAGGCATATTTGCCGGATGCTTTCGAAGCTTTGCAGGAACTTGCAGAATTCGCAGTTGAGCGCGTGAAAAACGGTGGTGCTCCGATCAAGGTGCGCATCGTCAAAGGCGCCAACCTGTCGCTGGAGCGCGTTGAGTCCGAGGTACACGGCTGGCCACTGGCCCCTTACCTGTCCAAGGCAGAAGTCGATGCCAACTACATCCGTCTGCTGGACTACATCCTGCGTGAGGAATATGCCGACGCCATCCGCATTGGTGTTGCTTCCCACAACCTATTCACCATGGGCTTGGCCGTAGAACTAGCCGAGAAGCGTGGCGTATCCCGCCAGATCGATGCCGAGATGCTGGCTGGCATGTCCCCAGCACAGGCCAAGGCTGTCCACGACGTCGTCGGTCGCCAGATCCTGTACACCCCAGTTGTGCACATGAAAGACTTCGACGTTGCCGTGTCTTACCTGGTGCGTCGTCTGGAAGAAAACGCCGAATCGCAGAACTTCCTCTATGCTCTGTTCGCGCCGGACGAAGCCAGCGACAAGGGCAAAACCCCAATGCAAGATCAGCAGGAACGCTTCCATGCCTCCGTGCGTGATCGTTGGAAGACCTTCGCTGGCCAGCGTCGTCAGCAGGACCGCAACAATGAAACCGGCCGCCAAACCCCGAACACTGGCCGTTTCATCAACGAGCCAGACACCGACCCATCTCTGCGCGCGAACCGCGAATGGGCTTTGGAAGCTTTGGCGTCCAACCCAGGCGAGCACGGCGTCAAGTCCGTCACCGAAACCTCCGAGGTTGATGAGGCCATCAACACCGCAGTGGGTCTTGCCGACGACTGGGCAGCCCTATCCGGCGCTGAGCGCTGCGAGGTCCTGAACTCCGTCGGCGATGAGCTGGCAAAAGCCCGTGGCAAGCTGATTTCCGTAGCTGCGTGGGAAGCTGGCAAGGCCGTCGATCAGACGGACCCAGAAATCTCTGAGGCCATCGACTTCGCTACGTACTACGGCCAGCAGGCTATCGCGCTGGATCGCACCCAGTCGGTATTCACCCCGAACAAGCTGACCGTCATCGTTCCGCCATGGAACTTCCCAATCGCGATCCCAGTCGGCGGTATTACCGCTGCCCTGGCTGCTGGTTCCGCGGTCATCATCAAGCCTGCTCCGCAGGTAGTGCACTGTGCCAAGGTCGCCGTCGACGCCGTGCGCGCCGGCCTGGAAGCCGCTGGCCAGAACCCTGACCTGGTGCAGCTGGTCAACGCCGACGAGGGCGAAGCTGGTAAGCACCTGATCTCGAACGACAAGACGGATGCTGTCGTTTTGACCGGCGCCTCCGATACCGGTGCGCTGTTCCGTTCCTGGAAGCCGGAGATGAACATCTACGCCGAGACTTCCGGTAAGAACGCCATGATCATCACCCCGGCCTGCGACCCAGACTTGGCTGTACAAGATCTCTACAAGTCCGCCTTCGGTCACTCCGGTCAGAAGTGCTCGGCATCCTCGCTGGCGATCTTGGTTGGTTCGTTGAAGGATTCCGACCGCGTTAAGAACCAACTGGTCGACGCCGTCAAGACTCTCAAGCCAGGCTTCGGCACTGACATCTCCGTCACCATGAACGGTCTGGTCGAAGAGCCAACCGAGAAACTCTACCGCGGCCTGACCTACTTGGAGCCTGGTGAGAAGTGGCTGCTGAAACCAGAGAAGCTGAACGAAGAAGGCACCCTGTGGTCGCCTGGTATCCGGGACAACGTGCAGCCAGGTTCCTGGTACCACCAGAACGAGTGCTTCGGTCCAGTCCTGGGCATCATGTACGCCGAGACCTTGGAAGAAGCCATCGAATGGCAGAACTCCACTGGCTATGGCCTGACCGGCGGCATCCACTCGCTGAACGACGACGAAGTCGAGTACTGGATGGAAAACGTCGAGGTTGGTAACGCTTATGTCAACCGCGGCATCACCGGCGCTATCGTGCAGCGTCAGTCCTTCGGTGGTTGGAAGAACTCCGTGCTGGGACCTGGCGCGAAGGCTGGTGGACCAAACTACGTTCGTCAGTTCGGTACCTGGTCCGAGGGCAAGCTGGAACACCACAAGGTGGAAATCTCCCCACGGATCACCCGTCTGCTCAAGGACCTGTCCGAGCGCTTGGACTCCCAGCTGTCTGACGACGACATCAACTGGCTGTGGCGCGCTGCCGAGCTGGATGCCAAGAACTGGCACAACGAGTTCGGCCGCTCCAACGACTACACCGGTCTGGTATCGGAGGCCAATATCTTCCGCTACCGCCCATTCTGGGAGCGCCTGCGCGTGCGCGTCGGCAAAGGTTACAAGCCACGCGAGGTAGCACGCCAGATCCTGGCTTCCGAGATCACCGGCGTGAAGCTGAACATGTCTGCAACCCGCGAGATCGCCGAAGAGCTGCAAGACATGGGCTTCGAATGCCAGGTCGCTAACACCAATGAGTTCGCTGCTGAGCTCGGCGGTGTGCCATCGACCCGCGTGCGTGCTATCGGCGAGGTAGAGCCAGAGGCTTACCGTGCGGCCGTGAAGTCCGAGTCGGTCATCATTGACTGGGAAGTTCTTGCCGACGGCCGTCGCGAGCTGCTTCCTTACCTGCTGGAGCAGGCTGTGTCTGTGACGATGCACCGCTTCGGCATCGTCCGCCCAACCGGCCACATCCAGCGTTAAGTTCACGCGCTAAGTTAGCTGCGTAGACTTCGCAACGCCCCGGTACCCTTGAACTTGCCCCCGAAAGTTGGACTGGTTTAATTCTAGGCGGTTAGAGGCTTTAGGGTCTGGTTCCGGTATTGCACCGGAGTCAGGCCCTTGAGTCGTTTCTGGATGCGTTCATGGTTGTACCAACGAATGTATTCATCAATTGCGTGGTAGAACTCCTCTACACTGGTAAATGATTCACCGTGGTACATCTCTGACTTGAGGTGCCCGAAGAAGTTTTCCATCACCGCATTGTCGTAACAGTTTCCTTTCCTTGACATCGACTGTGTACCACCGATACCCGCGATAAGTGTGCGCCAGCTGGAATGCTGGTACTGGAATCCCTGATCGGTATGCACAACCAATCCTTGATCTGGTGATTCTTGTGCGATGGCATCGCGCAAAGACTGCGAGGTAAACGCCGTATTTGGTGAAGTTGAAACGCTGTACGACACGATCGAGCGATCGCATAAGTC
>NZ_LZMN01000021.1:0-10928 GCF_001665955.1 Corynebacterium sp. EPI-003-04-2554_SCH2473622
CCGCAGCGGTCGAACGCCGGGAATTCGATACCTTAGAAGCACTCGCGTGGCAGCCGGATTTGGTAACCGGCGCGGTGCTGGCGGGAACCACGGGTAATCCTGAAACCGGGGACACCGCCGGAAGCATGGGTACGCCTGGCGGGGCTGATACTCCGCACAACGGGCAGGCTGGCAACGATGGCAACACTCCTGTGGACTGGAAAGTCTCCGTCGACGCTCTGGTGCGCACCGGGGACAACGCCTACCTGCCGGTGATGGTCAGCAACCACCGCGTGGCGCGAGAAAAAGCCGGTGGCGCAGTAGCTGTTCTTCCCACTCACCGCGCCGGTTACCAAATCCGGCTGCCACGCGAGTGCTTCTAAGGTATCGAATTCCCGGCGTTCGACCGCTGCGGCATCACCTGCGGGCAGCGGGCCTAAATCTATTCGTTGAAAATTCTTGCGACGGCCGTCGCCAAGCGCGGGGGCTATCGGCAATAAGGCAGCCACCTCTGCCCGGGCATCGGCGCTGCGCAACGCACGTTCTTGCGAAGATTCCGTCGCCGGGGTCTCGGGGTAACGGCGGGCTTGCACCAGGCGATAATGGCAGCCGACGAGGTCATGCGCTTCCACAAATTCCCGACGGCCGATCACAGGTGGTCAGCCTAGTCGAGACCACCAGGTATTGTTGAATCAGCAACTGGTAAAAATACGCAATTTTCAGCAAAGGTGAGCACACCATGGGCTTGATGAAGTCACTCCGTAAGCGCCGCAGCGATGCCAAAGCCGCCGTCAAAGCCGCCAAGGCCCGCGCGAAAGCAGAGATCAAAGCTGATTCGAAGGCACGCGCCCGCCGCGAAAAACTACTGGCAAAGCAAAAACGCGCGATTATTAAAGACGAAAACAAGGGCTTGAAATCCAAACGCAAGCACCAGGAAAAAATGGCGAAGATGGAGCTGGATAAGCTGCAAACCGGCAGATTCAACGCCGATAACATCAAGCGTTTCGCCGGTGCTTCCCGCGTGCTGCTTCCGCTGGCTCTGCCGTTAATTTACCGCGGTATCACTGCCGCGCAGGATCAGTTCAGCAAACGAACCGCACAGCGCTCTGGTGTCACCCCAGAACAGATGGCGCAGTTTAGCGGCCACGGTGCAGATTTGAAGGCGCGCATTCAGGGAATCCGCAATTCGCTGCAGGACACCAGCGTGAAGCCAGGATACAAGCGCGATATTAACGAGCGCTTGGACGAGCTGAAAGCAGCCGTCGACAACGCGGAGTTCATGACCGACCAGCAGCGTCGTCGCGCGCACCGCAGCGTCAGCAACGATATTGACTTAATCACCGAGGATATTCAGCGCAATATCGCTGAAGGGTAACGCGCGCTGTTAAAGCACTCCCTGCTCCCGGGCAGCAGCCACCGCCGAGGTCCGGGAGCGCACACCCAACTTGTCATAGATGTGCACCAAGTGAGACTTCACGGTGGCTTCCGACAACATCAACTCGGTACCGATGTCACGGTTCGACGAACCCGAGGCCACCAGCTTCAACACCTCCAGCTCACGCGGGGTCAACGAGCTGCGCGGGGTGCGTACGCGCGTCATCAAACGATCCGCAACCACCGGCGACAGCGCAGAATCACCTTCTGCTGCCGAACGCACCGCAGCCAACAATTCCGCCGGCGGGGAATCTTTCAACAAATAGCCCACTGCCCCGGCCTCAATTGCGCCGAGGATGTCTGCGTCCGTGTCATAATTCGTCACCACCAGTACTTTTGGCGGGTGTGGCACTGAAGTTTTAATCGTGCGCGTGGCTTCTGCCCCACCCGTTACCCGGTGACCTTCCGCGCCAGCGCCAAATCGAAGATCCATCAACAGCACGTCAATGCCACCAGCATGCGCGGCAGAAATCGCGGCCTCGGCGGTGGCAACTTCGCCAACAACTTCGATGTCTTCCGCATCATCCAAAATTGCGCGCAGCCCAAGGCGTACGATCTCGTGGTCGTCTGCCAGCAAGACTCTGATCATGGTGGACAACTACCCCTTTTCTGACGGTTACTTAGCTTTATCTTACTCCCCGGCTATTCCGTGCACGGCATCGTCACCGATACCGCGGTCCCGCGCCCAGGTTCGGTTTCAATTTCCATCTGTCCGCCTTGCTCGGCGGCCCGCTGCCGCATAGCTGCCAAGCCCACATGCCCCAACCCACTAGGGCGCTTGTCGACGTCGGCAAGATCAAAACCAGCTCCATTATCCACCACGTCCAAACGCACTATGTCCTCATCGTAAGTCAGGGTAATGCGCGCCCGGCTAGCCCCAGCATGCTTGACGACGTTGCCAGTTGCCCCCTGCGCGATACGCAACAATGCGGCCTCGGTTTTCATCGGCAGCTGCCGCGCTGTACCGTCCACCTCTACGTCAATGACGATCTCGCTGGTGTCTGCCCAATTCTGCGCAACACGTTCCAAGGCTTGTTGCAAGGAAGTCTCCGCCAATGTGGCCGGCTGCAACGCGGCGATCATGGCCCGGGCCTCTTGCAAGTTATCAGCGGCCACGGTGCGAGCAAGTTCAATGTGGTGGCGCGGTTGAGACGAATCCACTGCCTCATCGCCCTCATGCGCGGCGTCGATACGATCTAAGCCCCGGTCCGCCGCGTGCAGCAACATTTGAATGGAGGACAACCCCTGCGCCAGGGTGTCGTGAATTTCGTGGGCGATACGCTGGCGTTCGGCATTAATTCCGGCTTCGCGTTCGGATTCCGCTAGCTGCTCACGAGTCTCCATTAACTCATGGATCAGCTGGGCGCGTTGGCGGCTGATGTGGGACAGCGTCGTGAAGGCGAAATAGATTGCGACGGTAACAATAGCAGAGACCGTCGGCCCCATGATGCCGCCCAGGGTGAGTCCAGAGGGAATCTGCATGATCACCGTGATGCTGGTGGCAAACATGACGGAGACAATCCCACGTACCCCATCGAGCACCCGCAGAAACAAAAAGAAAATAGTAAACGCCAGGTAAGCCCCCATTGGGGTGACGAACATAATCGCCATCCACACAGCTAGGAGACCGAAAAGCCAAAATAGTTGGACGCTTTCTTCTTTCTCATCCAGATACACCGAACCGGCAAAATAGATTGCGGCAAAAGCAGTGTACAAAATGAGGTTCAAGCTGGCTTCAGGCAACGGCATACGCAATGAACCGACCACACCAACCACTAACAACACGGCGGTGAGCACATGAATGCCATCACCCAGCACATCACGATCAGCTACTACATCGGCAATCGCGGCCTCTGCCTCTGCTGCGGAATCAGGCGTCACCGCTACCGAACGCGGCACACGTAAATCGGATTCGGACACAACGTCAGTATCACCGTTTTTTGCAACAAGATCCGGGCTGCTCATGCCCACAGCTTACCCAGTGCAGCCGTACGGCTAGACTTTAAACGGCCGGTATTTTTCTGCCTAATCCCCGGCAGAAACGATCCTCGTCGGAAGGAAGCGCGCTCTTTCTATGGAAGCTTTATATGACTTGTTCATGTACCCAGTTTCGGCGGTCATGAAACTATGGCACCTGATCTTTCAAAATATCTTTGGGCTAGAAGACTCCGTGTCATGGCTGGTCTCCATTCCGTTTCTCATCGTCACTGTCCGCGGGCTGATCGCACCATTAACCTGGTATTCCGCCCGTTCTGGGCGCGTCATCGCATTACTTCGTCCGCGCCTAAACGCTCTTGAGGAACAATACGCGGAAGTAACCAGCACCGACGAGATTCGCGAATATCAAAAGAAAAAACAAGCGCTTTACGACGAATACCGTTACAGCCCAGTGATGGGGTGTATCCCGCCACTGATCATGATTCCGGTTTTCATCGGCCTGTATCGGCTGCTGTTGTTAATGGCGAACCCGCTAGAAGGCGGTTCCGGACAGGCAGGCGCTGCGGGCAGCTCTGGCGCAGAAACGGGCATTGCGCCGGCAGAATCAATCGGCTTATTAACTGCCGCGGAGGTCAGCGACTTCCGTCACACAGAATTTTTAGGCATTCCGCTTCCGGCATTCGCCTCGATGGGCCCAGACCTAGAGCAGGCCTTTGGTATTAGCACCACGGAAGTCGTTTCTGGGATGATGCCCGCGCTGCTACTGGCTATTGCATTTACCACAATCAACTTGGTGATCAGTACCTTCCGCGCGTTCTATACCACTGAATGGTCGAATGCTATCGCGCGCCGGTTATTCAAATTCTTGATCGTGATGTCGGTATTTGTGCCGATCATGCTGTTCTTTGTCGCTTTTAACGTGCCGATCCCTTGGGCCATTATCATTTATTGGTTCATTAATAACTTGTGGACCTTGGTGCAATCACTATTGTTCATTGTGCTGGTACGTGTGCGCTACCCACTACGAGAAGAGCATCACGAGGCTCGACGTAAGTCACATCAATTATTCCGGCAGCGGAAAAAGGACCGTAAGCAGAGCAAACGGGAACGCAAACAAGAAAATAAGCGTGCGCGAAAAGATCCGGAGTATGCAAAAAAACTCGCCGCCACCCGCGCAGAAAAACAACGCGCTGCAGAGCAGGAGCGCGCCGAGAAAAAGGAGCTGCGGAAAAAGCAGCAGCAAGCACGACTAGAGATTTCGCGTCAGCGCCGGGCGGAAAAGGCCGAAAAGAAGGCTGCCCAGGCTAGATCTACAAATGCCGACTCTCCGCAGGATACGACTACCGAAAATACCTCTAGCGACGCGAGCGATACCCCAAGGGAAGGTGGGCGCGACTAAATCGAATAGTCCGCTGGTGGCGCCGCTAACATCTGGCGCGCCAGGTCTCGTGCTGTCACCAGCGGGTTGATGCTGCGGGTCAGGCGTGCCCCAGCAAGCCCGCCATCGAGGAAAATAAGCAACTGCGAGGCCTGGGTTGCGGACGGGTAGCCATTTTTCTCGTTTAACAGCGTGGTCATGGTGTCATGCACCCAGCTACGGTGGTTCATGCACGCAGAAATGATTTGCCGTTCAGAGTCAGTCTCTGGCTTTGGATATTCGTTAGCTGCGTTGAGAAAGTGCGAGCCGCGAAAATCCTTTTTTGGTTCATCGTCGATGGCTTTATCGAAGAAAGCCAAAAGCTTGTCTTCCACATTGGTGAGTTCTGCCGTGCGCTGCTGCCAATCTTCTCGAAAGTCCTCGTCAAGTTTCTCGATATAGGCGGTCACCAGCGCGTCTTTGGAACCAAACAACGAATATAGCGAGGCTTTGGCAACATCTGCATCGCGTAAAATCCGGTCAATACCGATCACACGAATGCCTTCAGTGTCGAAAAGTTTGGTGGCAGAGTTGAGCAACCGAGTGCGGGGACTCGGGCGGTTCTGGCGACGGCTAGCCGTCGTCTTCTTCTTGGCGGTGCTCACTCCGGCTCCTTCCTGTTCTCAGCCGTATGCGCGATCAGACCACGCACCTGCACTAGTCGGTCTTCATACAATATAGACCACCCGGTTCAGTTCGCGCGCACTAGTAAGACTTTTTGTATTCAGATTTTGGTCACTAAAAAAGCCAGCCGGTAGAAACCGACTGGCTTAGTGCAGCTACTTTCGCAGCATTATTTCTTAATCGCATTCAGGATAGACAGCAGGATCACTGAACCAAGAATGGCTGTGAGCAGGCTGAACCAGAAACCACCGCCAGCAGCATCGAAGCCGAGCAGGCTCAGTAGCCAACCACCGAGTAGACCGCCGACGATGCCGACAAGGATGTTTCCGAAGAAACCCTGGCTAGAATCTTTAATTTTACCGGCGATCCAACCTGCCAAACCACCGATAATAATCCAGGCGATAATTCCCAAGCTAAGGGTTTCCATTTTTTACTCCGATTCTGGGCGAACAACCATCATTGGGCACGGCGCGGATTGCAACAGTGCACGAGAAGTCGATCCTAGCAGCATTCCTTTGAATCCGCCGCGGCCATGTGAACCGGTCACCAGCAGCTGAGCGTCTTCCGCGTTTTCCGCCAATGCCCGCACCGGACGATCCCGGGTCACGACCTTCTTCACCGGTACCTCTGGGTACTTCTTCACTAAAGCAGACAAGCGCTCATCCATCATCTGCTTTTGTTCTTTTTCAGTTTGTTCCCATTCCTTCTGCGCAGCCGTCAAGCCTGCCAGCGATGCCTGCACCTGCATATCCATCCAGGTGTTGATCGCAATCAGCTCAGAGCCACGGGCGTGCGCTTCGGCAAAGGCGTATTCAGTGGCTTTTTGGGAAACTTCAGAACCATCCACACCGACGACGACTGGGCCATACTTGGAGGATTCGGTAACTCCGGAATCTTCCCGAACCACCACGACTGGGCAGGTGGAGTGGGAAACTACCGCAGCAGAAACAGAGCCCATAACCATGCCAGACAAACCGCCCAGACCGCGGGAGCCCAAAACAATCATGGTGACGTCATTGGAGATCTCCAATAGCATGTCAATCGGAGAGCCCTCGGCCACCGTGTGACCGATCTTAATTTCAGGAGCCACTTCTAAAGCCAGCTTCCGCGCGGCTTCAATCTTGTCTAAAGTTTCGCCTTGCAGCTCGTCATAAAGCTCTTTCGGCGGAGCCATGCCTTCTGCATACAAAAACTGTGGCATCGTGTAGCTAGAAGCCAGACGTAGAGGAACCCCACGCTTTGCCGCTGCATTTGCTGCCCAACGGACAGCCTCGTTGGAAGCATCGGATCCGTCTACTGCTACTACAATGATATCTTCTTTGGACATTGTGACCGCCCTTTCTCCAGGTCGTTTTCAGCCATAACTGGTGAATACCTCTGACCGAACCTGATATGAGCAAATCCGGCGAAAATATCCCTTCCACCACCCAGTATAACCGCGATCACCGACACTGTCCGTAGATTTACAATGCACACCACGGCTGTTTCGTGCTCTTTATCGTGTCCAAAACCAAAGCCCTGTAAAGCGACAAGGCGTGGGAGGAGTGGGAAAACTTTTACTTGTGTGCAGCTTCCGAGTTAGCTGGGTAGAGAAGCTGGAAAATACTGTGCAGTACACGTGAGATGGTGGCGCCAATTTCAGAGGCAAAGAAGTTGGTGATTGGTTCTAAGAATGCGTTTAAATCCATAACGATATAATAAACGACATGCGCCGAAAGTCCACCCCGTTACCCATCAAAGATGGTCTGAACCCCACGCGCATCCGCATTCAAGGCGCCCCACCATCCGGAATTCGAGCTGTCGATGCCGTCGCCGAGGTAATTTTTTCCCAGAGACATCGCCACCCAGATGATAATTGGGAGGCGATTTACCAACGCTTTCGCGATCACGAGGTGGTGCGCCACAACGGCACCCCGCTTTCCCCCAACGAGCTGCTACCCGAAAATTGTGAGGTCTTCTTCTACAAAACCCCTGCCCCGGAAGCCGAAATTCCCTACCAGCTCACGGTAATCCACCGCGACGATGACTTGCTGGTGGTCCACAAGCCACCGTTCATGGCTACGATGCCGCGGGCTCGCCACATTGTGCAAACCGCGACTGTGCAGTTGCGTCGGCTCACCGGTATCCCGGAGATTTCCCCTGCCCACAGGCTGGACCGTTTAACCTCCGGGTTGGTCGTGTTCACCACCCGCTCCGAACTGCGCGGGCCGTATCAAACCCTGTTCGCGCAACGTCAGGTATCCAAGGTGTACGAGGCCGTCGCGGCTTATGATCCAGAGTTGACCGACTCGCTTGCTCACGACGGTCGGCTTAGCTGGCGTTCCCGGCTGGAAAAACACCCTGGCGAATTGCAGGGCCGCTTCGTGGAAGGCGAAACCAATGCGATCACCTATGTAGATGCCATCACTCCGTGCAGCCCGGCAGAACAAACCGAGCTGGAAAAAATCCACGGCCCGCAGCCACCACTGGCGCGCTACCGATTGGCCCCGGTCACCGGCAAAACACATCAACTGCGCCTGCATATGTGGGCGGCAGGAGTACCCATCTTGGGCGATCCTGTTTATCCGCGGATATATAAAGAGGACGAAGAAGATTTTACGGTGCCCATGCATCTCATCGCCCGGGAAATCTCTTTCACCGATCCGTTAAACGGCCGGCAGCGCAGTTTTCGTACCGAGCTAGGGGTGCTCGATACCTTGCAGCAAAGTTAAAGATTCGTTTTTAGTGGCTGCGATTTCGCTTACAGTGGCTGCCATGCAGCACTTCGTCGGCAAGCATGGGACGGGAATCTGTCCGCCCATCGATACGTTTGAGAACATTTTCGGCCGAAATCAGGCACATCGGCACCCCCACCCCGGGCGCGACAGTTGCACCGGCGTAGTAAAGGTTGGAGAGTTTTTTCGACTTATTCTGCGGTCGAAACATCGCGGATTGCCTTAGCGTGTGCGCCGGGCCCAAAGCACCACCGCGCCAAGCATGGAAATCCTTCGCGAAATCTCCTGGCGCGAGCGTATGCCGCACCACAATTCGCTCCGCCAAATCATTAACGCCTGTCACTTGGGCAATCCGAGCCACAGCCTTGTCGACGATAGCTGTTACCGCCGGTGATTCCTGCTGCGCAAAAGCAACATTATTGCGTTCGTCGGCATGATCGCCAGAACCGTAGCCAATCCCCAGATCGGCCGCTGTAGGTACTAGTACAAAAAGATTTTCGTAACCGGCAGGAGCCACTGTCGCATCGGTTGCCGAGGGCTTACACACGTACAGCGATAACGAACTCTTATTTTCGGGTAGCGCGCCGGTTGCCGAAAATACGGCAGAAAAATCCCTCTGCCACTCCGGGGACAGCAGCAATGAATGATGAGCTAGTTCTGGAAGCGCTCCGCGGACGCCCAACATGGCCAGTACGACGCCGATCCCAGGGTCTTTTTTCGCAAAATACGTTTCGGGGTAACTTTGGTATTTGCGAGGAAGCAACACAGTTTCAGTGTGGTGCAGGTCTGCCGTGGACACCACGAGGTCAGGGTAATAAGTCTGGCTACCCTCCGCTGTCCGCACCTCGACGCGCTTGATATGAGCCTTATCCGCCTGTGCACCGGAGTACAACGTGCTGCGGTCCTGCTGGCTGGAGCGTCGTGGGCTGTTATTGCGATCCGCGCAATCCAGACGAACAACCTCGGATCCTAATTCGAAGCGGACACCATGCTCGTGCGCCAATTGTGCGACTGCATCTACAATAGCCCGGAAACCACCGGTTGGATATCGCACCCCCAGTTCCAAGTCAGTGTGGCTCATCAAGTGGTACAAACTCGGGGCTGTACTTGGTTGGGTCGAAAGAAACACCGCTGGATATTGCAGAATTTTACGCAGGCGGTGATCGTGAAATTGCTTCTCGACGAACTGCTGTAGGGGAACCAACAAAAACCGGAGTAGATGCCCGGAACGGCGCAGGACCTCTGGCTGAAAAAACGCAGACGCTGAACGGAAGGTAGTGTACAAAAAATTGCTGAGGGCAACGGAATAAACCAGGTGCGCGGATGCCAGGTAACTACGCAAGCGTGCTCCTGCCCCTGGCTCAATCGATTCAAATAACTCCGTGACCTTGTCTGCCCCACGGGGCACATCGACGTATTCGCCGACGTCTGTCCACACGCGGTAACCCGGATCAAGCACCGACAGTGATAACTGCGCGGCGGTACTTGTACCCATGATGTGGAAAAATTGGTCGTATGCTTCTGGCATCAAATACCACGAGGGGCCGGTTTCAAACCGAAACCCGGAGTCGGATATCTCGCCAATTCTGCCACCAATGGACTCATTCTTGTCGACGACCGTAACCGCAAACCCGCGCCTTGCCAGAAGCCCGGCGGTAGCAAGCCCGCTGATACCTGCGCCTATCACCAACACTTGACGTTTCATGCGCCTGCCTTCCGGGTTAGTTTGTGTAACGCGGCACCATAACCGGAACGAAATATTGCCTGACTGACTATCCGGGTCTTAACCGGCTTCGGGACCGATAGCCTGCGTTTGTTAGTGCCTGCACCGATAACCGCTTCCGGGTGCCGGCAGAGTTTGCCCGCTAATTCCAAGTAAATTTCGGATGCCGCGGCTACCGCCGGTTGCACTTTGGGAGGGAGTAATTTGATCGTTCGTGCGCCCGCTAGCAGATCCGAGCGAGCTTCTGCCAAGATGCTGTTGAATGCTTCTTCTGCGGACGGTGCGGACAAGCGAGGGTAATAATCGCGCCGACGAACTGTAGTGTCTTCAGTGTAATCTCTGAGGAAATTGATTTTTTGTAAGCCGGCGCCGAGGCGTTGTGCCCCCTCCTGTATCCGTGACCAGGTAGCTGAATCTGGGCGTGGTGTCTCGGCGTAAAAAATATCGAGGCATAGCAGTCCTATGACTTCCGCGGAACCATAGATGTATTCTTGCAGCTCGGGTTCGGCGAAGCTGGTAGTGCTCAGATCCATGCGCATTGAGCGAAAGAATGCTTGCATGTGTTCTTCTAGGAATCGACACCGTCGGGCAGTATTGGCGTAAGCGTGCACAATCGGGTCGGTATGAAAACGCTTGTCCGGTGCATTAAGGATGGTCTGTTCATAAGAGGCTAAAGCATTGCTCATGCAATAAGTATTGCCCGCGAGAGAGTTTGCTTTGTGCAGGGTTCCATCAACTATTTCATCCGCTATTCGGACTACCGCGTAGAGGTTGCGGATGTCTCGCCGAATAGGTTTCGGATACAGGCAGGTCGCGATATGAAAGCTGCTTGAATACTGTTTTATGACGGCGCTGGCAGCTTTGTCGGCTGTAGCATCGTAGAGGCTTAGGGATTCATGGCTAACGTTGTCGCTCATCCATTCGTCACCTCTCTATATTCAAGAATCTAACTGTGGATATGTTTGTGGCCCGTGGTTGAATGCACCACCAGGGTGCACCCAACCACGGGCCAAACAAACAATCAAACATGAAATTATACAGTGTCGGCAGCAACCTACTCTCCCACACCCTCCCGAGTGCAGTACCATCAGCTCTACAC
>NZ_LZMN01000022.1:0-2378 GCF_001665955.1 Corynebacterium sp. EPI-003-04-2554_SCH2473622
GTGCCTGCGGCTTAGCTCCACCCGGGCAGGGTGTCTGGGGTGTAAGATTGGAATGTCGAAGATTTCCTCTTTAAGGAGTGCTAGTTTCACGTGGCTAACGCGCAACCGAATTATGACGCTTCATCAATTACCATCCTGGAGGGCTTGGAAGCCGTCCGTAAGCGCCCCGGTATGTATATCGGTTCTACCGGCGTGCGTGGCTTGCACCACCTAATTTGGGAGGTTGTTGATAACTCGGTCGATGAGGCCATGGCTGGCTATGCCTCCAAGGTGGAGGTGCGTTTGCTTGCCGACGGCGGCGTGCAGGTTACTGACGACGGCCGTGGTATCCCGGTCTCGATGCACGCCTCGGGGGCACCAACGGTGCAGGTTGTGATGACGCAGCTGCATGCCGGCGGTAAGTTCGACTCGGATTCTTATGCGGTTTCGGGCGGTCTGCACGGCGTGGGTATTTCCGTCGTCAATGCTTTGTCGACGCGCGTGGAAGCCGCGATTAAGCGCGATGGCAAGCACTGGTACCAGAATTTTGAGCGCGCGGTGCCGGAAGAACTCGTCGAGGGCGGAAATGCCCGCGGCACTGGTACGACGGTGCGTTTTTGGCCGGATCCGGAGATTTTCGAGACTGTTAAGTTTGATTTTGATACCATCAAGCGCCGCCTGCAGGAAATGGCTTTCTTGAACAAGGGTTTGTCCATCACGCTTGTCGACGAGCGCGTGACTGCCGAGGATCTCAAGTTGGAGGCTCTCGCGGAAGAAGGCGAGACTGCCAGCTCTTTCGATGATCCGGACCCGGAAGACAAAGCTGCGCTCAGCGATAAAGAAGCCGTCAAGAAGATTGAATTCTGCTACCCGAATGGCCTGGTCGATTACGTTGATTATCTGAACCGCACGAAAACCTCGATCCACCCGACGATCATTAGTTTTGAAGCCAAGGGCGAGGACCACGAGGTAGAAATCGCGCTGCAGTGGAACAGTGGTTATAACCAGTCCGTGCATACTTTTGCCAACACGATTAATACGCACGAGGGTGGTACGCACGAAGAAGGCTTCCGCGCTGCGTTAACCACGCAGATGAACAACTATGCGAAAACGCATAAGTTGATGAAGGAAAAAGACGGCAAGCTTACTGGCGATGACTGCCGCGAGGGCTTGTCGGCCATTATTTCCGCGAAGGTCGGCGACCCCCAGTTCGAAGGCCAGACGAAGACCAAGCTGGGTAACACGGAAATTCGCTCTTTCGTGCAGCGTTCTGTCAATGAGCACCTGGCGGATTGGTTTGATGCGAACCCGGCAGAGGCTAAAGCGATTATGAACAAGGCGGTGGCTTCTGCGCAGGCACGCGTGGCGGCTCGTCGCGCTCGTGAGTTGGTGCGCCGTAAATCCGCTACTGACCTGGGTGGTTTGCCAGGTAAGTTGGCAGATTGCCGTTCCAAGGATCCGAAGGTTTCCGAGCTGTTCATCGTGGAGGGTGACTCCGCGGGTGGCTCCGCGAAAGCTGGGCGCGAGTCGCTGTACCAGGCGATTTTGCCGTTGCGCGGCAAGATTTTGAACGTCGAGAAGTCTCGCATGGATAAGGTGCTGAAAAACAACGAGGTGCAGGCGATTATCACCGCGTTGGGTACCGGTATCCACGAAGAATTCGATATCAAGAAGCTGCGCTACGACAAGATCGTGTTGATGGCCGACGCCGACGTCGATGGCCAGCACATCGCCACGCTGCTGCTGACGCTGCTGTTCCGTTTCATGCCGGAGCTCGTCGAAAATGGGCATGTGTATTTGGCGAACCCGCCGTTGTACAAGCTGAAGTGGTCGAAGGGTGAGCCTGGCTACGCCTTTAGCGACCGTGAACGCGATGCCCAGCTGAAAGAAGGCTTTGCGCAGAACCGCAAGATCAACATGGACGACGGTATCCAGCGGTACAAGGGTCTGGGCGAGATGAACGCGAAGGAGCTGTGGGAAACCACGCTGGACCCAACCACTCGTATCCTGCGCCGCGTGGACCTGGAGGATGCACAAAAGGCCGACGAGCTGTTTTCTATTCTTATGGGCGATGATGTTTCTGCACGTCGTAGCTTCATTACCCGCCGTGCTAAGGATGTTCGCTTCCTCGACGTCTAATCCTGTGCTGTTGGGGGCTAGGATTGGACGCGCCCAATATTTTGTGCGTTATAAGTCATATTCTTAGCCTGACCGAAAGGAAAACTCGTTTTGAGTAATGCCAATGGTTCCGCAGCCCGCGTGAAGCGCGGTTTGTCTGAGCAGTTTTTTGGTGGCGTCATCATGGACGTCGTTACCCCGGAACAAGCTCGCATCGCCGAGGCTGCTGGTGCTTCAGCCGTGATGGCTTTGGAGCGGGTGCCTGCTGATATCCGCGCCCA
>NZ_LZMN01000023.1:0-2825 GCF_001665955.1 Corynebacterium sp. EPI-003-04-2554_SCH2473622
CGCTTATGGTGATTTCTCTCGGTGCGTGCTGCTGGGCTTGTAGCAGTTGAGTAGCATTGCGTAGAAAACTGTCGGGCCATGACTGAACAGAATACAGAGTTGGAACCTCGATGATGTGGGAATAATCGCGACCGTCTACCGCTCGTGAGCCAAACGCTCGAAACGTTGCCCACGGTGACGAATTAGATTTTGCGCCGTAGATACTGCCATCAGTAGAAAACCTCACAGTCTGGGGCTGATGGGCTGCATCAATAATTGGCATCTTCGCGCTAACCATATTGCCAGGCAGTAAGATCGATCGTTCAAAAGATTTTTGATATATGGACGGCTGCACGACACTATAATCAGCATTCCATATTGGGAACGTCAGCGGACGAGTGGCAACAATTGCGCCCCATGCATCTAGGTACGTGATTTGCGTCGCGGTAGGCGGCGGATTAAACCTAACTTCCTGGTTCAATCGCTCAACTACATACGGCTTGACTGCCTTGCTTTGCAGTTTGATAGACGATTCCAACAGACCAGGCCATGCTGCGCGGGTAGTCATTTTTCCGGCTAGATCTTCACGCCAGCCGTGAGCTTCTACTGCAGTGAGCGCTAGCAGCCACCTATTTGATTTCTGATTTATTAGCCTGGGCGCAATTGTGTCGATAAATCCCACAAAAAGACTGTCAGAGCCACGCTTAATAATAAGCCGTGCTCTTAGCAGGGGTTCCCAAAAGCTACGCCCCCAACTTTGATCGAAGCGCACGGTAATCGTTGCCGATCGTTTACGCGGGGCTGCAAAAAGGGATTGACGACCCCAATTGATCGTTACGTCGTCTACCACTAGATTGTGCGTGTATTTAAGCGTTGTTTTTCGGTCATGGTTGACGGCGATTTCAATAGTCAGGTCTTTGACTGTCAGGCTTACCATGATTGCCTATTCCGCTCTCGGTCTAGTAGCTCGGCAATTTGCCTAGCTGTACTTTCAGCATCAACGGCACCGTTAACGGTGATATTAATTACCGGTCGGTTGATTGTGGATATTCCAGATGTGGACAATGCTCCGCTAATTCCGCTTAATGACGTAGGGCTATAGGCAGCAGTAATGTCAGGTGCTGATCTTGCAAAAGTCAACAGATTAGATGCGTCGGCAATCATCGTCATATCAACATCACGGGCAGCGAATACGCCGCCACGATGCCCGCCTTTAAAGCTAGTGCGGTTAAACGATCGCACCCAGTCTAGGGCTGATCGTATCCATTCGATAAAGTCACGAATCTTGTCAATTGCCCAGCTGAATCCCTTGGCTATCCATTTACCCGGCCCGCTACCGTGGTTTGCGACGACATCTAACCATTTCTGCACGTTCGCTAACGCGTTAGTTATCCAGTTAAGATATTTATCGGCGGTTTCTGCGAATAGCTGGATAGCACGCTGCGGATTAATGAACGCATTGGCGATAATCTCTATCCATCGGACGACTTCGGACATGATTCCGATAAACGCATTTTTCAGGAAATTTCCCAGGGCTTGTATGCTTTCGCGGAAGCTCTCGTTATTGCGGTAAAGGTTTACGATTACGGCCACGAGTGCGACGACGGCAGCAGCAACAGCTACATAGGGATTGGCAAGCATAGTTAGATTGAGTGATGCTTGCGCGGCAGTGAGAATATTTACGACCGTAGTAGCAGCCTTTAACCCTAGCAGTGCGCCGGTAAGCCCTAGCACAGCACCGGCAGCGAATTGGGCAAGTTCAGTATGTTCGCTTAGCCACCGTGCAGCATCTGCGAGATGTATAGCGATGTCGGAAATGACCGGCAGTAATTCTTCGCCTAAGGCTGCTTTCGCGTTTTCCCATTCTGCTGTTGCTCGTTGCTGGGCACCGGCGGCAGTATCGGCTTCGCGGGAAAATTGGCCAAAAGAATCGGCGGTCTGCTCGTTAAGCAGCGCCAGAGTAGCTTGTGTCTCGGCGGCAGTCTTTGCTTCTCCCTCCAATTCCTTAAGGCCCATCTCTGCGAGCTTGGCTTCGATCGTTGCTTGTTTGATCGATACGCCGTAGCGCTCAATCGGATCACGTTCACCACGCATAAGGGCGGACAGAGCACTAACCGCGTCGGCGGTGGTGCCTCCGAACGTTGCGGCGAGATCAGCACCTTTTTCGATCAAGTCGTTAGTCTTTCCGACTACCTGTTCTTGTTCAATGCCAATGTTTTTCAGCTGCGCGCCCAATACCGACGCGAGTTCGTTGTACTGATTTTTCGATAAGCCCACGGCTTGGCTAGCGGCTTCGCTAAAGGCCTTGACTTGTTCTGCTTGATGCTTGAATACCGATTCAACCGCACCAGTGGATTGCTGTAGAGAGCTGGCAGCATCAAAAGACTGTTTTCCTAGCGCGATGACCCCTGCAGATACCGCGCTCATTGCAGCGGTGGCTTTATTCAGGTGAGATTCCCAATTCTTGAGCGAATTACCTGCCGATTTCTCGAATTTATCCACTTCGCCAGCAGCAGAGTCCAGGCCAGCTTTGGCTTTCGTGGCATCGGCCAGAATCTTGACTGAAAGAATGGCGGACTTGCTCATTTGCGGGATTCCTCCAGGATATCGGCAAGGGTGATGATCTCTAGCTCGGTGAGGTCATAAAGATCACGCGGGGCAATGTGCAGGGCCACGGCAAGGCTTAAGATATTCCTTAAAGCGCTGCCGTGTGGCGCGGGTTTACATCGGCGACCACGGCACCGGTTTGTTCGTCGATGTCGTCGTTGACCGGTTCGATCGTGTCGATCGAATCTAGCCACTCGTAGAGGTCTGCCGGGGTGTCTTTGTTCAAACGGCGCGCGGCA
>NZ_LZMN01000024.1:0-14673 GCF_001665955.1 Corynebacterium sp. EPI-003-04-2554_SCH2473622
CAGCTCAACTTCTGCCTGGTAGTTACCAGTCTTTTTCACCAATGCCTTTGGCAAGTTGATGATTCGCTTGTCCAGCTTCGGACCGCCAGCCTTGGCAACAGCCTCGGCAACGTCTTCTGCGGTGACCGAGCCGAAGAGCTTGCCCTTGGACGAAGTCTTGACCTTGACGACGACGTCGTTCAGGGACAGCTTGTCCAGAGCTTCGCGTACCTCAACAGCGTGATCCAAGTCGCGGATCTCGCGCTGTTGCTGAGCACGGCGAATGCCTTCGATGTTCTTCTCTGCTCCGGCGGTGGCTGGGATAGCCAGGCCACGCGGCAGCAAGTAATTGCGTCCGTAGCCGTTTTTAACCTCTACGACTTCGCCTGCGGCGCCGAGGTTCTCAACGGCAGCGGTGAGGATCAGTTTCATGATCCCTGCCTTTCGTTGTTTTGTTGCTAGGCCCCGCCAATTATGTGGCGCGGTGTAGCAGTTTTGCGGTGAATAAACGAGCTAAATCTTAAAATGGAGGTTCGCTGTCTCCGCCGAAACCACCAGCGGGTGGGGCGGAATTCCACGGATCATTATCCGGACCGTTGTTGTTCGACTGGTTGGACTGGTTACCACCGAATCCACCCTGCGAACCACCGGAAGGAGCACCTCCGCCGAAACCACCCTGGTTCGACTGGTTGTTACCGCCTCCACCAAAGTTCCCGGAGCCGCCCTCACGCGGGTTCCGGTTCACTTGTGCGGAAGCGTATTTCAGCGACGGGCCTACCTCGTCCACTTCAATTTCAAAGACTGTACGGCTTTCGCCCTCTTTGGTTTGGAAGGAACGTTGGCGCAAACGGCCGGTGACGATCACTCGCATACCCTTAGACACCGATTCTGCAACGTTTTCCGCCATGTTGCGCCAAGCGTTGCAGGTCAAAAACAGGGCCTCACCGTCTTCCCACTGCTGCGTTTGCGCATTATAGCGCCGCGGGGTGGAAGCGATACGGAAGTTAGCCACCGCTGCACCCGATGGGGTGAAGCGCAATTCTGGGTCCGCAACTGCGTTGCCGACCACGGTGATGTTGGTATCTCCCTGTGCCATGTTTTCTCCTCAGTGCTTTCCGGGATGCAGGTTCGTCGTCTACGACCTCCAGTATCCGGATTTAGCTGTCGGTACGCAGAACCTTGGTACGCAGTACGGTATCGGAAAGGTTCAGACGCCGATCAAGCTCTTTAACCGAATCCGGTTCGCATTCCAGGTTGATGACGGCGTAGATGCCTTCGGAACTCTTCTTGATTGGATAAGCCAAGCTGCGCTTGCCTACCACATCAACGTTTTCCACCTTGCCGTTATCCTTGCGGACAGTCTCGAGGAACTTATCCAGGGATGGGGCAACGGTGCGTTCATCCTGCTTAGCATCCAGGATGATCATTACTTCGTAGCGACGCACGGACCTCATCACCTCCTATGGTCTTGTCGTTTCGGCCATATCACCTTCGCGGATATGGCAGGAGGGTTCGTTGCGTCAAGCAACCCTCAAAGATTAGCGCACCCAGGGGATATCCGCAATCATTAGCGGAGCTGCTGTTCCCGGCCTGGCGTCTCGCTAACAAATTGACTGCACAATTGACTGCACAAACGACACGCAAATTCCCCTGCACTAAATTAACTAGTGCTAAATTACCCAGCGCTAAATTAGCCAGCGTTAGTAGTAGCGAAAAATACCGCCAGCATAGTCGGTATGACCGTCAGAAACAGTAGTGCAATCAACCCAAGCACCACGGCTGGTCGACGGGTAGGTTTGCGATGAATAGCCCAATATGCAGCACCGATACATCCCAACCCAATCACTATGGAAATAACTCCGCTGATGACGATGGCGTTCATGCATTCTCCTTTTTATTCGCATGCCACATGGTTTTGCTTACGCGCCCTTCCCGCATTTGCACGTGCTCCGCCGCTTTTTCCGGTGACACTTGCAACGGCCCGGCCAACGGGTCATAACCGTTATGGGCCTGATAAACCGTATCCTCGCTACGCCCGAGCATTTGTCGCACCACGCAGACCACCAACACCACAATCAGCCCGGTGCGCGTGAGCACCACGAGATCCAAAAATTCCGCCGGCAGCCCGTTGTTATCGGAACCGTGCATATGCCACATCAGTACTGGCCAGACGAACATGTCAACCGCCATCCAGGCCCACAACAGCCTCCATCGTGGCAACGCCAGCACAGCCGGAATGACCAGCCACAACGAATATTGCGGCGACCAGACTTTATTGAACAGCAAAAACGCGGCAATAATTAGGAAAACTAGTTCCGCCACCCGCGGTTGGCGCTTGCCGACGAACCCGACAATGGCGATTGCCAGACAGCTCGCCATAAACAGCACTAGGCTCACGCTGTTGAGGATTTGTGGAACCTCCGCACCTTCCGGGTCGAAGCCGTCGAAAAGCGTCAAACGTGCGGCAACAGCATAAATTGTGGTCCATTCCCAACTGCGCGTGCTGTTTAAACGATTGAATTCATTCCATGCCTCTGGATAAGCAAGCAATACCGGAAGGTTGACCACTAGCCATGTCACCGCGGTGCTCACCGCCACTATGATGAACGACCGGAATCTGCGCAAGCGTAGTGCTAAAACGATGAAAGCGCCCAGCAAAAACACCGGCCATAATTTGGCTGCGGTACCTAGCCCAATAGCAATTCCGGCCCAGACCGTGCGTCCGCGTGAAAATGCCAACAAGCCAGCCACTGCGAAGAAAATCGCGAGAATATCCCAATTGGTAAAAGCGTGCACCAGTACCAATGGGCTTGCAGCAACCAGAATGATGTCCCAAATGCGTCTGCCTGCGAGTGCACAGGCCATGCGCACAGTCGCTACCCACAGTATCGCGAGCACCAGAACCGTGAGCACGAAATACCACCCGGCCATGGGCACCGGCACGAGGTGTTTACTGATGGCTTCCACTGGAGGGTAGCTAATGCGGGCTAACCAACCCATGAAGCCTTGAAAATACCCCGTAACCACAGGGTATTCCAGGTAACGGGTCAGGTCGCCTTCCTGCCAGGAATAAGCGTAAGGAAAAACGCCGGTGTCCAACCCACGCCCGGCAAACAACGGCACGATGTCGTTATAGCAAGCGGAGACATAAGCCCGGTTGCCCGACCAGTTGAGATCAATCGCACCAGTATCGGGATTGATGCTGCCGCGGGTGCAGTGCGCCTTGCTGAGGAACCCTCCCGCAAGAAACAACATCGCCACTGAGACGATCACCTGCACGGGGTTAAACCAGCGTGAATGCGCCAGCCTCCCATGCTTACCGACGTGCCCACCTAGGAAATCGATCAACCGCCGGGCTGCCGGTTCGGTCTCAGCAGGCGCAACCCAGCCAGCCCGGTTGTTCATTACAGCAGGTTCTCCAACTCGTTGATGGCGTCTTCGATGACTGCGCCCGGAGCCGGTGGCGCCTGGCGTCCGCCCTGGCCACCCCCTTGGTTCTGACCGCCCTGGCCGCCCTGGCCAGTCGCGCCACCTTGTCCACCGTTTTGGCCTTGGCCTCCTGGCGCCTGTCCACCCGGCGCGGGAGCTTGCTCGCCTTGGCCTGGTTGTTCGTCATCCTCTGCACCGTCTGCAGGGGTTTCCGGAGTCTGGTTTGGCGTCGTGGCCCCACCAGTTCCGCTACCGTAACCGGAGCGTCCCGTGCCACTAGATGCCGGTGGTACATAGCTTTCGATCAGGTTTGAGCCGGAATTGCCATAGGTGCGCCAACGCACCGGGGCTGCGCTTTCGAAGGAAGCCTGCTCGCGTCCTTCCAGCGCTCGATCTAAGGAGTCCTTCCAGATCGATCCAGGAGTATTGGCGCCATACATATTGCCGCCGTACTGATTGAAAATCGCCGAAGTGTTGTCGGCAGTACCCACCCAGACTGCGGTGGACAACTCTGGGGTGCCACCAACCATCCAAGCGTCCTTGTTCAGTCCGGTATCGCCCAACTGTGCGGTACCCGTCTTGCTTGCCGACGGACGGCCTCCAGCCAACACCTGGCCGGCATGCGCAGCCACTGGTTGCATTGCTTGGATTACGTTGTCCGCAACTGTCTCAGAGACGCGCCGTTCTGGCTTGTGATCGTTGTGCTCGTAGAGCACTTCACCGCGGGAAGTTTCTACGCGAGAAACAAAATGCGGCTGATTATAAACCCCGTGGTTGGTTAGCGTGGCCATCACAGTCGCCATATCCAAAACTCGCGACTGGTACTGCCCCAGCACGATGCCTTCATAAGGTTGCTCGCCGTTTTCAGT
Organism: Corynebacterium sp. EPI-003-04-2554_SCH2473622; assembly: GCF_001665955.1. Classification (NCBI taxonomy): domain Bacteria; kingdom Bacillati; phylum Actinomycetota; class Actinomycetes; order Mycobacteriales; family Corynebacteriaceae; genus Corynebacterium; species Corynebacterium sp. EPI-003-04-2554_SCH2473622. The sequence goes on from NZ_LZMN01000024.1 coordinate 4,278, forward strand.
CAGCGATTCCGGCACACCAGGGAAAGACTTGGCCACTCCCAGTGCGTGTCCCATATCAGCGGTATCTTGCGTGCCGTTGACCAAGTCATCCTGCAAACGGATGAATGAGGTGTTGTAGGAGTATTCCAACGCCGTGGCGATGGAGCACACGCCACAGCCATTGCCGTCCCAGTTGGTGACTTCAATGCCACCCGGCAGCATCACAGGCGTCGAAGCGTAATTAGCCCCCAATGGGATGCCTTGTTGCAAAGCGGCGGCTAGGCCAACAATCTTGAACGTTGATCCAGTCTGCAGCCCGGCTGAAGCGTAGTCCCAACCAGATGCTTCGTCCCCGCCGTAGTAACCGCGCACCGCGCCTGTAGCTGGCTCGATGGTCACCACAGCCGAGCGGGCATCTTCTTGCAACCCCGCCATGTTTTCTTCCACAGACTGCAGCACGGAATTCTGTACATGCTGGTCGATTGTGGTGGTTACCTGCAAACCGCGGTTGGTCACATCGTCTTCGGTAATGCCTAAAGTTTCCAGTTCTTCGATGACCTTGTTTTTAATGTGACCGTTCGGACCGGTGGCTTCCGTGTACGCCGAGTATTCAGCTGGGTCGCGAGTTTCCGGATAAAACATCCCGGCGCGTTGTTCTGCTGGCAACAGCCCCATCTCGACCAACCCGTCCAGCACATAATTCCAACGACCTTCCGCCCGTTCCCGGTCATTCCACGGGTCTAGTTGGTTCGGCACCTGGATAGTCGCGGCCAGCACCGCGGCTTCTTCTATCGTCAGCTCGGTGGCTGGTTTGTTGAAATACGCCGTCGACGCAGCTTCGATACCGTAAGCATTGCGTCCGAAGTACACGGTATTGAGATAAGACTCCAGAATCTGCGCTTTGTCCCACTCATTAGTCATTTTGATGGAGTGGACCAATTCATTCCATTTTCGTGCATAGGAGTGATCGTCACCCACGATGACGTTTTTCACGTACTGCTGGGTAATCGTCGACCCGCCGCCGGCGTTAGCGTTGCCCGTGACCTGCCCCCAGGCGGCGCGCAAAAAGCCAGATACGGAAAAGCCACTGTTATCCCAAAAATCACGATCTTCGGCGGCCAGCACAGCATTCGACACATACTCCGGAAGGTCTTCCAAAGACACGAACGTGCGGTTGCCTTCTGGCGGCACTAAACGAGCCAGCTCGGTGGTGCCGTCAGAGGCATAGATATGGGAAACCTGCGCGGTAGTCACCTCGCTTGGTTCCGGGGTATCGGCACGCACATAAGCGACCGCAAAAATCATGCCTGGAATCGCCAAAATAGCCACGAAGATGATCGCTAGCGTGATCCATATCTTCTGGCGCCGGGTACGCGGCTGCCGGGCGTCGTCGGTGTCAGTCTGGGAGTTCTCAGTCACCGTCAAACCTCTGTCATTGCCTTGTAGAAATATCTCTTCAAAGAATACGGGGTGTGTCCAGTTGGTGGAAACCACCGTGGCTTCCTCTTGATCGATACACCTCGCTGTACTTGATCGATACACCAATATTTCTGCACTGTTTCCGCAGCATATCGCTTTTAAGCTGGTCTGCCTAAGGAAAGGAACAATCATCATGTCCAAAGTTCGTGTGGCCATCGCCGGTGTCGACAATTGCGCTAGTTCCCTGGTGCAGGGCGTAGAGTTTTACCGCAACGCACCTGTCGATGAGAAAACCTTGGCCTCATGCATCCCCAGTTAGGCGAATACCACGTTGGTGATGTGGAATTCGTCGCCGCATTTGATGTTGATGCTACGAAAGTTGGCAGCGATCTTGCCGACGCTCTCGATGCATCGCTTAATTGCACGATCCGCATTGCAGACGTTCCGCCCACCGGGGTAACAGTGCAACGTGGCCCCACCCTGGATGGGCTGGGCATGCACTATCTGGCATCCATCGAAGAATCCAAGGCAGAACCAGTAGACGTCGCCCAAGCTTTGCGCAACGCTGAGGTTGACGTACTCGTCTCTTACCTCCCTGTGGGTTCGGAAGAAGCCGACAAATACTATGCACAGGCCGCCATCGACGCGGGTTGCGCCTTCGTCAACGCACTACCAGTATTCATCGCATCCGACCCCGAGTGGGCACAGAAATTCCTTGACGCCGGGTTGCCTATCGTTGGCGACGACATCAAATCGCAGGTCGGCGCAACGATCACTCACCGAGTGATGGCGAAGCTTTTCGAGGATCGTGGCGTCCGTCTAGACCGCACTATGCAGTTGAACGTCGGTGGCAACATGGACTTTAAAAACATGTTGGACCGAGAACGCCTGGAGTCCAAGAAGGTATCGAAGACACAGGCGGTGACTTCGAATCTGCACAACGGGCCACTGGCAGGGCTGAAGTCTGGCCGAAACGTACACATTGGCCCTTCTGACTATGTGGAGTGGCTCGATGACCGCAAGTGGGCATATGTACGTTTGGAAGGCTCGGCTTTCGGCGAGGTGCCATTGAACCTGGAATACAAGCTCGAAGTCTGGGATTCACCCAATTCTGCGGGTATCATCATCGACGCAGTCCGGATCGCAAAAATTGCTTTGGATAGAAAAGTAGCAGGTCCGGTCGATGCCGCATCGTCCTACCTCATGAAATCTCCACCGGTTCAGCTTTCTGACGACGAGGCTGCAGCCAAACTAAAAGCATTCATTACTAAAAGTGACTAAGCTATCAGCCATGAGTAAAACAGCGGAAGAAGTGGCAGCGAAACTCCAGGAACCAATGACTCGCCTACGAGTCCTTTACGACCGCATCGCTAGTCACTATTCGTTGACCCCGGCCCAGATGACCATCATGGAGTTTCTGTACAAAAATGGCGCCAGCCGCATCAGCGCGGTTTCCGAGGCAGAAGGCATCCGTATGCCTACCGCCTCCAATGCTTTGGTGCAACTGGAGCGCAGGGACCTAATTCGTCGTGTACGCGACAGCGTCGACCGCCGTGGAGTCAAAGTAGCCCTGACCAACCTCGGCAAAACTGAATACGAGGAAGCACGGGAAGCGCGTCGCAAAACGCTAGCCCAATTGCTGGATCATTTGGACGAAGCAACCCTGGCCAACGCGCATGAGCTTGCCGACGTCATTGTCGAGCTGGCAGAGCGCTACACCCCGGCAAAGCACAACGAAAACAACTAACGAACTACACTAAGTTTTCATGGCCACTGATTCTGCCGGCGCCGTATCGTCGACAAGCGCGCGCCAACCGCTCCGCGTTCTCGTCGCCTGGAACCCAACGTCTTCCGGAGACGAAGCCATCGCCTACGCCGCATGGCTCGCCCGGTCCATGCCCGTCAGAATCCGCGTGATTTCCATTTTGCTACGCCCATGGCCAGCAACTTCATTGGCGAAACTAGGCGGCAAATACCAAAAATCTTTCAACAAAGAGGCCAAAGCGTGCGCCACAGCAGTAGAAGAAGCGCTCACGCAAGCTGAGATTCCCTCACAGTGTTGGGACGATGATTTCTCGGTGTTTGCCGATGGTTCCTCCCCCGCCCCAATTTTGACCGAAGCAGCCAAAGATTTCGCTGCCGACCTCGTCATCGTCGGCTCCAGCGCTTCGACCCCCAAAGGGCGCTTTCACAGCTCGTCGACGACCTCTGCACTACTGCACTCTTCACCGAGTCCGCTGGGTTTGGCACCCCGTGCAACAAAGCTATCCAAACATGGCATCACCCGCCTGAACTACGCGTTTTTAGAATCCGGCGAAGAAACCTCACAGGTTGGACTTCTGTACGCTGCGAGTTTAGCCAACAAGCTTTCATTACCATTGCGGATAGTCGCTTTTTCGCCTACCGGACTGGTCGATATCCCAGTCACAATCAAAAAATCTTTGGTGCAGGATCTTACCGATCAGTGGCACGAGAATGCACTAGCGATGCTGGACCGTGCACGCGATCGCATCATGGACTGCTTCCCAGACATCACCGTAGAGACCGGCATTGGCTCCGGCGACGGGTGGAAGGGCGCAATCGACGCATTGAAGTGGAAAAAGGGCGACTTGTTATGTCTGGATTCCAGCGATGCAGGACCTTCGCCACGGGTTTTTATTGGTTCGCCAACCTCGGAATTCCTACAGAATATTCGCGTTCCCGCCGTGGTCTTACCCGCCGGGTATGAACGGCAGGAACAGCAAGGACAGCAAGAACAGCAAGATTAGGTGCGCAAAAGCCAGAATAAGCCAACGCCCCTAGACTAGAGGCATGCCTGCTACCCCGAATTTTCCGCACCCAGAAAACGATCTCTACGACGATGATCCGTCTCGGTTCACGCGGAATCCTCGTAGCCTCGACGAGCTAGCCAATAGCCCAGACCCATATATGCGCGCGGGCAAAGACGAAGAATCTTCCCGCCAGGCTAGGCGCTACTTGCTTTGGGCCATGGGGGGATCTTTCGTCGTCGGGCTTGGTTCCTTGCTGTTCAGCCGACTCACCGGCGGTGAGTTGTGCGATTCCGGCGAAGCGGCCTGGTTGTGCACCGAAGCCTCGAACACCTGGTGGCCGATCCTCGCGTGGACGATTCCGTTTTTCAGCATGGTGATCTGCGCGATCATCATGGTGCGCAAACTCCGCGCCGGCGTGCGGTGGCGCACCTGGATGGGCGTGTTCTGGGTATTAGTGCCCAACGCCATGTTTTGGGGGCTCGGCGCCGTGCAGATACTGGCGCTATAAAAGGCCCCGATATAAAACGCCTTGACATAAAACGCCTCGGTATAAAACATCGAGGCGCCCGTCGCGCTGCGGGAAGCTACGCGCCCTGCTTTTGCGCTTCTGCTTTTTCTGCTTCCTCTTTTTGCGCGATAGCCTCGGCAACTTCCTGGCAGTCCTCGCGCCCGCAATGCGCGGTGCGCGGGTTAGCATAGCAATCATCGCAAATCAGCACTTGCCTGCGGCAAGTGTCTTCATTGATGCAGTTATTGAACTTATTATTGCCCACTCCACAGTGGATGCAGTGCCCTAATTGCACAAAATTTGGATCATTGTCCTGCCCAAATTCCATGTGCATGCGCTCATCAAACACATACAACGAGCCTTCCCACAGGCCTTTGTTTCCGTATTTTTCGCCGTAGCGCACGATACCGCCGTCGACCTGATAGACCTCGTTGAAGCCACGGTTTTTCATCAACGAAGACAAAATCTCGCAGCGGATGCCGCCCGTGCAATAGGAAATCACCGGCTTGTCCTTCATCCAGTCATACTTGCCGGATTCGATTTCTTTGATGAAGTCATGCGTGGTTTCCACATCCGGCACCACCGCATTTTTAAACTTGCCAATCTCGGCTTCCATGGCGTTGCGGCCGTCGAAAAACACCACGTCGTCACCGCGCTCTTCGACGAGTTTATTCACTTCTTCCGGTTTCAGGTGCACGCCGCCGCCGATCACGCCGTTTTCATCAACCTTCAACTCATCAGCAGCGTTGAAAGCAACGATTTCATCACGGACTTTCACCGACAAGCGTGGGAAATCGTCAGCGCTGCCATTGGACCACTTGAAGGACATGGAATGAAAGCCATCATATTCGCGGGTGCGCTTGCGGTACTGCTTACAAGCAGCGACCGTGCCGCCGACGGTACCGTTGATGCCGTGCTTGGAAATGAGAATGCGGCCTTTCAGCCCCAGCGATTCGCACAAAGCCTTTTGCCACAGCATCACCGCCTGCGGGTCTGCGATAGGGGTGAACTGGTAATACAGCAGGATTTTTGATTCAAGCGATTCGCTGCGGCTAGTCATAAGCCGCATTTTAATAACCAGCTGGAAGTTTTCCTAACTACCGGGCACGCAGGGGCCGGGTGGAAAAAGCCGCAGGCTTAAACCTTGTGGTACAAACCTTTACGCCAGAACACCGGATCGCTGCTCACGCGCACGCCAAGGTTGCGGAAAATGCCTTCGTCGACAGGTCCCAGAATCGTGGTGGTGTGCACTTCACAATCCCGCAGGTTCTTCAACGCCGCCAGTGCCGCGCGAGCATCAGCGGAATTCGCTGCAGACACCGACAACGCAATCAGCACTTCATCGGTGTGCAAACGGGGGTTCTTCGAACCCAAGTGCTGGGTTTTCAGCGTTTGGATCGGTTCGATGGCTTCCGGAGCCAGCAACAAGACGTCGTCAGGAATACCAGCCAAGTGCTTCAAGGCATTCAGCAACATTGCCGCCGAACAACCCAGCAGGCTGGAGGTTTTCCCGGTAACCATGGTGCCGTCGGCAAGCTCAATGGCAGAACCCGGCTGCCCGCTTTCCTCAGCCACCCGGCGCGCCGGAGCAAGTACCGCGCGATCGTCGACTGCAACACCGGCTTTGTTCATCACCACGGCCACGCGCCCAGATAACGTGCTGTCGAGTTCGTCGGTGCGCTCGGTAACCAGGGCTTTGAAATAACGGCGGATGATTTCCTGGCGGGCGGCTTCCTGGCAGGCTTCGTCGTCGCTGATGCAGTAGCCGACCATGTTCACGCCCATGTCTGTTGGCGACTGATACGGCGAAGCCCCCACCAGTTTTTCCAACAGGCGTTTGAGCAGCGGGAAGGCTTCGACGTCGCGGTTGTAATTCGAGGCCTTTTGGTCATAGGCCGACAGGTGATACGGGTCGATGACGTTGGCGTCGTCCAGATCTGCGGTGGCTGCCTCATAGGCCAGGTTGACGGGGTGCTCGAGCGGCAGGTTCCAAATGGGGAAGGTTTCAAATTTTGCGTAACCAGCGTTCACGCCGCGCTGGTGTTCGTGATAAATCTGCGATAGGCAGGTCGCCATCTTGCCGGAACCCGGCCCCGGCGCGGTCATGATGATCAGATCGCGGGAGGTTTCTGCAAAGTCATTGCGGCCAAAGCCATCTTCGGACACGATGCGGTCAGCATCCGTGGGGTAGCCCGGGATCGTGCGGTGGCGAGAAACCTTCAGCCCCATGCGATGCAGGCGCTGGATGAAGGCTTCTGCCTGGTGGTTACCGTCTTCCAGCTGGGTGATGACGACGTTTTCCACCAAAAAACCGCGCTCACGGAAGACGTCGACAAGCCGCAACACGTCATCTTCGTAGGTAATGCCAAGGTCCGCGCGGATTTTATTGCGCAGCAGGTCCTTGGAGTTCACGCAGATCATGATCTCCAGGTCATCTTTCAACTGCTCCAGCATCGCGATTTTATTATCCGGGGTAAATCCCGGCAGGACGCGTGATGCGTGCAGGTCGTCGAAAAGCTTGCCCCCCATTTCGAGATAAAGCTTGCCGCCGATTTCTTTCCGTCGCGCGTTGATGTGCTCCGATTGGAGTTGAATGTATTTCTCGCGATCAAACCCGATCTTATGCGCCATTGTGCCTTACTTTCTCTCGCGAGGATCCCCCGCGTGCAGCCTCGAAAAATCTATGACGCATGACTAGTATACGCGCCCAGCACGGTGATAAATAATAGCTGTCACTCGACAGGCCTAAGCTCTGATCATCCAGCGCCCAGCACGAACATAGCGCAAGCACAGCGCTAGGCTAGAGACATGCCTGAAGGTCACGTCATCCACCGTCTTGCCGACGAATTCACCCGCATTTTTGGCACCCAGCGCCTGCATATCACCAGCCCACAGGGCCGTTTTGCCACGGAAGCAACGCTTGTCGACGGCTCCCGGCTCGAGCGCGCGGAGGCGTTTGGCAAACACTTATTCTTGCATTTCGATGCCGCTTCCGACGAGCACATCATCTATATCCACTTGGGCCTGATTGGACACTTGCGTTTTGAGGATCGCGAGAAGGTGTGGGGGCAGATCCGATTGCGCATCGAAACACTTGCCGACGACGACGCGAATGATTCTGGCACCAAAACCAGAAGCACCTCCGCCGCCGAAGGCAACTCCGACAGCGGGAACCCCCACAATCTGGCGGCGAATCTGCGCGGCCCGCAGTGGTGTCGGCTGATCACGGACGAGGAATACGCCATCGCCGTCGGCAAGATCGGGGAAGATCCTATCCGCGATGATGCCGATCCGAAGCAGGTGTGGACGAAGGTGCAGCGTTCGAAGCGCAGCATCGGCTCGTTGTTGATGGACCAGAAACTGTTTGCGGGGGTGGGCAATATTTATCGCGCGGAGGTGTTGTTCCGGCATCAGCAGTCGCCGTTTACTCCGGGTAATGCGATTGATCGCAGCGTGTTTTTCGCTATGTGGGAAGACCTGGTGGCGCTGATGCGCCAGGGCGTGGTCGACGGCGAGATTAATACGGTGCGCGCTGAGCACACCCCAGAGGTGATGCACCGCCCGGCGCGTGACGACGAGCACGGCGGCGAAGTCTATGTTTACCGGCGCGCGGGAGATGATTGTTATGTCTGCGGATCGGATATTGCGATGAAAGCCTACGAGGGGCGCAATTTGTTTTGGTGCCCGACTTGCCAGGCTTGATCATTGGGGCGTAGCTTGCCACCACAGGCTTAGGCCGGGGTGGTTAAGCTGGGTTTATGTTCGCTTATTCTGCTGATCAGATCCGCGCTGCGGAAAAAGCACTCCTGGCCCATGAGGTGGCCGACGACGAGATGATGAAGCTCGCCGCCGCTGCCGTGGCCGATACCGCCCTGGATATGTTGCGGGCGCAATCTCGGCGCACCCCCGCGCACCAGGAAACGGCTAAGCAGGCTACAGGCGGGCGCGACATGCAAGCGCCGGGGACGGCAGACGTCGTGGTTGCAGTCGGCCCCGGCGGTAATGGCGGCGATGGTCTGTTTGCCGCCACGCATTTGTTGTTGGCGGGTTACCGAGTGCAGGCAGTGCCGGTAGCTACGCGTGCCGACGGCTCCCCGAAGGTGCACTCCGCTGCGTGGCAGGCCTTTTGCGCCGCCGGTGGTGAGCAGGTAAGTGCCCGGGAACTAGTTGCCGCGGCGAAGGCGGCAGCTGCAGCGACGACACCGGGAGCTGTGACAGCGCCGGGGGCAGCGACAGCACCAGCACTGATTATCGACGCGATCGCTGGTTTATCTGCAGGCCGCGGCCTTGACGGCGAACTCGCCGAGTTCTTTTCCGCGCAGCGGCGCGCAGGCACCGATGTTCTTGCCATTGATGTACCTACCGGGGTGCACTGCGATACTGGCGCCACTGCTCCGGAAGCACCAGCAGGTGAGCGCCGCTCTGGCGATAGCTATGTGCGTGCGACGGTCACTATCTCTTTTGGTGCTGGTCGCTTGGCGCACGCGGCAACACCTGCGTGCGGGAAGGTCGTGATCGCCGATCTGCAATTGCCGCAGGGTCCGCGTACGTTTGCAGAAGAACTTGCGCACCAACGCTGTGCAAACCAAAATTCTGCAAAAAGCAAAGTTACAGAAAACACCAGCACCGGTGCCAGCTCCAAGCAAGGCACCGTCGAGTTTTTCCAGGTTCCAGCAATCGCAACCAAGGCTCCGGCGTCGGCAAGCGGGAGCACACCGGAATCACCGCAAACACCAGGTGTGCCGGAATTCCAGCATGGCACAGTCGGCGTCGGCAGCGGCCCCGGAAACCTAGAACCGCAGCCAGCTGGGGACAAATACTCCTCGGGCGTGGTTGGTCTATGTGCCGGCTCGGCGGCGTATCCCGGCGCGGGCATTTTATCTGCGGCCGGTGCGATCGCCGCTACGCCATCGATGGTGCGGGTGCTTGGGCCTGCTGAACTCACGCGTGATGTGGTGCGCGCGCACCCGGAAGCAGTCACACATACCAGTGTGCGCACCGCCGGGCGGGTGCAAGCGTTGGTTGTTGGGCCGGGGCGCGGAACAGATATTTCCGCAGCCTTGGAATTGGAATATGCGTTGCGGGGCACTCAGCCTCTGGTTTTGGATGCCGACGCCATCACGTTGTTAGCGGCTAGCGCGCAGTTGCGGAAGCTCCTGCGCGACCGGGCAAGCACTAGCCCGGTGCTGCTGACCCCGCATGATGGAGAGTTCCAGCGTTTAGCAGGCGTGCTGCCTGCGCCGGATCAGGATGCTTCTACAGCCGACGCCACTACGGCTAGTACCGCTGGCACCTCTGGTTTTTCTGGCACCACCGACCGTTTGCACACTACCCGCGCCCTGGCGGCACAACTCAATGCGTGGGTGCTGCGCAAAGGGCGGATCACTCTGATTGCCAGCCCTGACGGCAGATTGGTGTCGGTGAATACGGGCTCTTCGTGGGCTGCCACGCCTGGTTCCGGTGATGTGCTGTCCGGAATTCTGGGAGCTTTCCTCGCCGAGTGGAATGCACCAGCAGCCGCTCCGGAGACTAAACACAACGAGGCAACCCAGGCGGATCTTGCCGACGTTTTCCGGCGCGCTGTCGTCGTGCATTCTTGGGCCGCGCAGCTTGCTGCACAAACAGAATTTGGGATGGCGCCGACGTCGGCAAGCGCAATTGCTACCGCGATACCCCGGGCGCTGGCATATTTCTCCAGGCAGTAAGGCCAGTAAGGCGA
>NZ_LZMN01000025.1:0-1795 GCF_001665955.1 Corynebacterium sp. EPI-003-04-2554_SCH2473622
GCGCGATGGAAAGGAGGGTGATGAAGATGAGTGCGGAATAGAAAACAAAAAACTGTTGCAGGCCAAGGGTGCTATCCAGCCCGAGAATCTGGTGTAGGAAGAAATAGCTGCGCACCGTGGACAGCACCAGCGTGCCGACGGCGCCGAGCAGCAACAACGCCACCCAGAGTTTGCGGCGCACCGGCAGGTAGGCGGCGATGAAATATGCTTGCCAACAGACCACCGCATAGCCCAGCAACGAAAACCCATTGGTGGCAACCGCCAGTACGGTCAGTGTTGCCGCCAATAGCATCAGGGCTGGCTCCGGGCGGCGTCGCTGCCACAACAAACCCACCCAGAGCACCGCGGTGATAGCTGCGGTGAGCGCACCCGGAGGCCGGGGAGTAAGACCGGGATCGAAATCAACGTCTGCGAGTGACAGCAGCACCAGCAGAGGTGTTTGCACCAGTACTTGGCGCCACAAAGATTTATCCCGCATGAGGCTCATGCTGCCAGTCTAGAGCCGTGGCGCTTATCTAGACCCCTGGCGTGTACCTAGCGCATGAGTTTGGCGAAGCGCCGCAGGTAGTCAGCGACGAAGTCGCGGGTTTTGTCGTTGTTGAACGCGCCGGCGTCGTCAAGCAAGTTCGGTGATTGTCCCAGGAAGACCTCTGGCTGGCCTGGGGTGGGCATGTCGAAATAGGAGAGTGCCAGGCGCAGGTTCTTTTGCGAGCTGTAGCCGCCCATGCGCCCGACGGAGTGGCTGATGATGCCGGCCGGGAGGTGTTTCCAGGCGACATCTGAGTTTGGTTTGGATCCGATGTCGATGGCGTTTTTCAGACACGCCGGGATGGTGCGGTTGTTTTCGGAGGTCACGAACAAGATGCCGTCGGAGGCCTTGATGGTTTCACGGAATTCGGTGTAGGAATCTGGGGTCTGCACCTCGGTGACTTCTGGATCGTCGTAGTCGAAGTTGTACAACGGCAGGTGCCCAATCTCGACGATGCTGCCGGTGCAGTCTTCCGGCAGTAATTCGATGGCTTGTTTGGCGATTTTGCGCGCGAATGATCCGCCGCGCAGACTGCCGACCAGCACCGTGATCTGCTTTTTCTTGCTTGCCGACGCTTCCTGTGTGGGCGCTGCTTGGGTGGGTGCTGTTTGGGTGTTGTCAGTTGCTGGGTTGTTCATGCGCAACATCCTTTCTCTGTGCCTAGTAGGCTTGCTGACAATCAGTAAATAGATCCAATGAACAATTAAGTTCAGTGGCATGAAGTCTAACAAAGTTTGCGTGAACTAATCCCGCTTGCAAGGAAGGAGCCTGCGATGTCGCAAGCAGTCGACAAAGAATGCGCCTGGTTGGAAGCAATTAGCGTGTTCCAACAACTACGCAAAGGTAATTACCAAGCCGGGGTGGATGCGCTCTGCCCGCACAAGGGTGCAGGTGTCAAGGGGGAAGGTATAGAGGGCGCAGGTGTCGAGGAGGCAAAGCTCGCTGGGCAGAGTGAGTATTCCCAAAACGAACAGCAAGAAATAGCCCACGGCCTTATGCGGATGTTGGCGATCTTGTTGCGTGGTGAAGATCAGCAAAAACTTGATGATTTCGTGGACGTTGCGCTGGGGATGGCGCCGCCACCGCGGAGTTGATCGGGTGGTCTCACCCCGTCGCGGTGCTGAGAAGACATTCCATCGCCGGTGATCATGCGTTTGGTGCGTTTTTTACAAATAGGCCCGCTGATGATGAAGTGCTCCCCATTAGTTGGACTGAGAAATCAGTTTCCGACTAGTGAGGAGCACTTTTTATGAGAGCACGAAGTTC
>NZ_LZMN01000026.1:0-7872 GCF_001665955.1 Corynebacterium sp. EPI-003-04-2554_SCH2473622
CAAACAAAGAACACAACCACCAGAACCAACATCCTGTGAAGTTATTTTCTCTGTCAGCCCCTCGCGGCGACTTGGATAAGCTTAAGCGATAACAAAACACAATGCAAATCGATTGTTCAACGGTTTCGTTTGCCCTGGTTAGAGACCACTTTCTTCCGTAACCAACCATCACGATAACCGCGCTATAACGACGCTATAAGTGTCGAACTTTCGCCAAACCACGATCTAATATTCCGCCACTCCCTTCTGCTGTTCATTACTCCGAATGATTAGCCACTCGCGCCATAGCCGTCACTGAAATACAGGCCAGTAACGGCGTTTAGTCTGGCTTTCTCCTAGCGTCTGGCTGTTAAGGTCCGGGATTTATCGACTCATAGCCCGTATTCAGGCAAACTAGATAGAGAAACTTATTTAGATCTATTAGAGAAACGGATTTAGGAGTCATGCTTGAACGCACAGTTGTGTATGTCGATACCTCGTATTTGCTTGCGAGCTTTTATAACTCATGGGAAATCGGCGCCCGTGCACAATTAGAAATTGATCTACCTGAGGTCGTCGCCATCTTGGATGGCATGATTTCCAACCAATTAGGGCAACGCGTACATCGCCAGAATTGGTACGACGGCATCCCAGATACTGGTCCACATCGTTATCAACGCGCACTTCGTACTTGTGAAGGAGTGCAGTTACGAACCGGACAATTGATTGAATGGGGCGAAAGGCGCACACAAAAAGCCGTCGACACGCGCTTAGTGGCAGATATGGTGACAACCGCCTGCAAACAGCAATTCACTGACATGGTGCTGGTTTCTGGCGACGCCGACATGATCCCCGGCGTCCAGGAAGCAACCAATGCTGGGATCCGAGTACACCTCTACGGTTTTGGTTGGGACTCCATGTCAGCCGCGCTACGCCATGCCTGCGATACAACGACCATCCTCGATCCTCGGGAGGACTTCACCGGCGCCATGGAACTCCAGGTGCTGGAAGGTCCGCTACCACCGACGGTACGCGACCACCACTCCGAAGAATCATCTGTGTGTGATACAGAGGGAGAAGAATCGGCCGCACCTAGCGTCGGCGACGATTGTGCCAAATCTTCTGTGGTGCACTCCCAGGAAACCAGCTCGCCTGATGCACCTAGTACGAGCGTCCAGACGCATGGAACAGTCACCTCCAAAGGCGACTACGAAACCGCGAAAGCCGATTCTTCGCAACCAACCGCCGAGACGCACGGTCCGGAAAAATCCCGTATCCCAAAGCCCGGCGAATCCCCCCGGAAACCCGACAGCGATGAATTCGCCGAGAAACTCGACCCCACCCCCAAGCCTGGTCCTCATGTGCAGGCTTCTGAGGTCCAGGATGCTCCACTCGCACCAGAGGATGTCGCAGCCACTCCTCCGGCAACACCCGGGGGCAACCAATCGGCACCAAATATCACTCCCGCCGCTCCGACCACACAATCTGAGACCCCTCCGGGCGAAGCGCTTGACGACGACAAGGACCCGTCGGAAGTCGAAGCCGAGCTGCGCGCATACAGCCGAGCTACCAGCGACTCCCACCGGGACAATGCTTCCGACAACAACGAGGACAACGCACCTGGTGGCTCACCTGCCAGCCCTAAGCCTAGCGCTCCGCGCCCCTCACCATCGATGATGGCACCGCGTCGCAAACTGCGCTCACGCTACGTCCCATTGCCAGAAGAAGTCTGGACATCCGCCGGTTTTCAAACACCTTTCGACGTCGGTCAACAATATGCTCGCTGGTGGTACGACAATGCGGCTTCCCCTGAGCAACGCGATCAGGCCCACCTACTTTCCGGGGGCGGGCTACCGCCTGAGGTGGATCGCCCACTCCTGCAATTCGCCTGCGAGACACTGCATGAATACACCTTGAGCGAGACGCAGCGGGTGAAATTACGCGACGGATTCCATTCCGGAATTCGCGGTATTTTACTCAACGCTTCGCGCGATAGCTAGACTGCCGCATCGCCTTACACAAAAGCGCGGACCGACCGGTCCGCGCTTTAACTTTGCCCTGAGCTTCCGGGCTGTCATGTTGTGCCCTGCAGTTTGCGGGCGGTTCTGTTTTCCTTGCAGCTTTCGAAGGGATAAATCAGTTCAGCGGTCAGTGCAGGTTAAGAATCTTTCTGTTCTGCCGAATCACTGCTATCAGCATCATCGCTGCTCTTACCTGCACCAATAGCTTTATTCTCCTCGGATGAACCAGCGGCCATCGAAGCACGAATTTCATCTAATTTAGCGTTGGCTTTCACATCGCGCGCCGAAGTACTTGCGGAAATTTCAGCCATTGCATCGCTGGCCGAATTACGGGAAAGTTCCTGTGCCCCCAATGCATTCGCGTAACGACGTTCGATCTTGTCGCGTACCCCGTCCAAAGTCGGGGTAGAGTCATCTCCACCGATTTGCGAATTCATTGAGTTCATTGCTTCGCTGGTCTTTTCCTGCATTTTTGTTTGCTCGACCTGCTGCTCTAAACGACGAACTTCATTGAGTTGCTCTTCCAACCGAGCTTCTGATTTTTGCAGCTCTGCTTTGGCTTGTTCCGCAGCCTGCTGCGCAGAATTGTACATTTCTTTAGTCTGCGTTAGCTCTTTTTCCACTCCCACAAGCTGGGATGCAATCAATTCTGCTGTTTCATTAAAGCGCTGTGCCTTCTCGGCATCACCATTGCCTTCAGCCTGGTCTGCGGCCTGCAAGGCCTCACGAGCTTGCGACTGATACTCGTCCTGGCTTTGTAATAGCCGGTTCAATTGCATTTCGAGTTGCTTCTTATTGCCTATTACCTTCGAAGCTTGCTCGGAGATCTCCCGGTGCTGCTGTTTTGCAGCTTCAGTGGCTTGCTTAATCTGTACCTTCGGATCCGCATGCTCATCAATCTTGTTGTCGAATGACGCCATGAGATACTTCCAGCCCTTACTGATGGGATTGGCCATAATCAGTTCACTCCTTGGTTTCAAGTGCAGTTGCACCTGCCTAGTTAGTTACGGTTCTTGCAGCCCATGATACGGAAAGAACCAGGCCAATTAGACTGCCAATAGAAATAGAAAACCGGCCCTTCCATCCTCTTCGACGGGATGAAACGGGCCGGAATTTCTACGAGTCCTACACGCGCTCGCAATTTCTGCGAGCCTGCAAGCTACAGGAACTCCTGTCTAGACATTGTCTGCTGTTTAGGCACCAATGATTTCGCGCATCAGGTTGGCAGCATCGGTTGGAGTCTTGCCGACCTTGACACCAGCAGCTTCCAAAGCTTGCTTCTTAGCTTCTGCGGTTCCGGAAGAACCAGAAACAATAGCGCCAGCGTGGCCCATAGTCTTGCCTTCTGGAGCGGTGAAGCCAGCAATGTAACCAACAACTGGCTTGGTGACGTTGTCCTTGATGTATTCCGCAGCGTTTTCCTCAGCGTCGCCACCGATCTCACCGATCATAATGATGGCTTCAGTCTCAGGATCGTTCTCGAATGCCTCGATAGCATCGATATGGGTAGTACCAATAACTGGGTCACCACCGATACCAACGCAAGAGGTGAATCCGATGTCACGCAACTCGTACATCATCTGGTAGGTCAAGGTACCGGATTTGGAAACCAAGCCGATCTTGCCTGGGTTTGGAGCAGTCTCTGCTGGGATGATGCCTGCATTGGACTTGCCTGGGGAGATCAGACCAGGGCAGTTTGGTCCGATAATGCGGGTCTTGCCGCTCTTTTTCGCCGCAGCGTGGAATTCCGCGGTGTCCTTGACCGGAACGCCTTCGGTAATCACAACAACAAGTGGCATTTCTGCGTCGATAGCTTCTTCAGCAGCTGCCTTGGTGAACTTCGCTGGAACGAAAAGTACAGAGACGTTAGCTCCGGTCTCGTTCTTGGCATCTTCGACAGAACCGAAGACAGGGACAGTCTTGCCGCCTTCGAATTCCACCTGTTCGCCGGCTTTCTTCGGGTTCACACCACCAACAATGTTGGCTCCGGAATTCAGCATGCGCTGGGTGTGCTTCATACCTTCAGAGCCAGTCATGCCCTGAACGATGATCTTCGAATCTGAGTCTAGAAAAATAGACACTGTTTTTATGCCCCTTCCTTAAGCCTGGTCAGCCAGTTCGGCTGCACGGCGTGCTGCTTCGTCCATGGTGGTTACCTGTTCAACGTGTGCCAAGCCAGCTTCGCTGAGGATCTTGCGTCCCAACTCTGCATTGTTGCCATCCAAACGGACGACCATTGGCTTCGCCTGCACGCCCTGATCAGCCAGGATCTTGTTGGCCTGCACAATGCCGTTTGCTACTTCGTCACAAGCGGTGATACCACCGAAAACGTTAACGAATACGGATTTCACCTGTTCATCGCTGAAGATGACCTCGAGGCCATTAGCCATGACAGAGGCATTGGCACCGCCACCGATGTCCAGGAAGTTCGCTGGCTTTGGCTTCGAGCCGAATTCTTCACCGGCGTAAGCGGTAACGTCCAGCGTAGACATAACCAGACCAGCACCATTACCAATCACGCCAACGCTACCGTCGAGCTTGACGTAGTTCAGGCCCAATTCCTTGGCGCGACGCTCCAAAGGATCAGCCGCGGCGGCGTCCTCCAGGTTCGCGTGGTCTTCATGACGGAACACTGCGTTGTCGTCGAGAGAAACCTTGCCGTCGAGTGCAATGATGCGACCATCGTCGGTCTTGACTAATGGGTTAACCTCGACCAGCTGTGCGTCTTCTTTCTCATAAACTTCGTAAAGCTTACGGAAGACAGGAACCAACTGCTCGGTTTCTTCATCGCTGAAACCGGCTTCCTTGGCGATATCACGAGCGATATCCTCGGTCAGCCCCTCCAGTGGTGAGAAGTTCTTACGCACCAGCTTTTCTGGGTGCTCTTCGGCGAGCGTTTCAATCTCCACGCCACCTTCTTTGGAGCACATAGCCAGGTAGCTGCGCTTGGTGCGGTCCAACAGAATCGAGAAGTAGTACTCTTCAGCGATATCTGCGCCTTCAGCAACCATGATGGTGTTAACGGTGTGGCCCTTAATATCCAGGCCGAGAATTTCCTCTGCCTTTTCCGCAGCCTCAGCCGGGCTCTTAGCCAGCTTCACACCACCGGCTTTGCCACGGCCACCGGTTTTCACCTGCGCTTTCACAACGAAAAGATCGGCATTGATCTCTTCTGCAGCCTTCTTTGCCTGCTCTGGGTTCGTTGCGACAATGCCCTGCAGCACAGGGACATCGTGTGCGCTGAACAAGTCACGAGCTTGGTACTCGTATAGATCCACGTTTGCTCCATTCCGAAATCGAATTTCGTCTATCGCCGTACTCCAAAAATAATACGGAAAATTTGGTGGCTTTTCAGTGACCCAACGCATAAATGCCAGGTCCTGCCGGCCATATGTGGCGAGTCTCCCCGCAAGCTGTGACCTAAGCCAGCACTAAATAAGAGCACGGGCTAGAGAACCCTACTGAATAAACAAACCGACGAGCCGGGAAATTTAAAGCATTACACGGCTTCAATCGCACCGTGCAGGCCATTTATTCCTCAGCTCGTCGGCTGCATAACATGAGTTCCAGACACCGTCGCTAGGACAGCTACGCTGCCGGAGCCTCCTCTATAGGGTGTTAAGAGTTGTCTTGCTGCGCATTCTGCTCAGCCAGCTGCTTACGTACGTCATCCATGTCCAGTTTCTTCACCTGCTGGATAACGTCTTCCAAAGCCGCTGGTGGCAATGCGCCAGCTTCCCGGAAAACCATGATGGAATCCCGGAAAATCATCAATGTCGGGATCGACTGAATCTCTAAAGCAGCGGCGATTCCCTGGTTGTTATCAACGTCCAATTTCGCATGCACGATATCACCGTGCTGTTCCGAAGATTTCTCAAAAGTCGGCGCAAACTGGCGGCATGGGCCACACCACTCTGCCCAAGCATCGACGATAACGACATCATTATCAGCAACGGTGCTTTCAAAGGTGTCTTCAGTAATGTCTACGGTTGCCATGAGTGGGTTTCTCCTTCAATAAATCTCATTGAGTGCGTTAGTACATTATTCGCAGACTTCCCACGGTACGCTTCGACGCTGATTTTCGCGCACACAGCATCCGCTGAAGTAGCTGACATATGACACAACAACAAACTTTCCGACGCTATTCCCACGCCACTAGCCTTGTATCCAAAGCTGCTGCTAAACCCGCTGCACGTAATTGTCGAATCGCGAAAAACGGAGACGATGCGCCACGGTAACTGTATCGATTGGTCCACCGCGGTGTTTAGCCAGAATGATGTCCGCTTCACCAGCACGCGAATCTTCCCTGTCTTGCGAATCGGGGCGGTAAAGCAACATAACCATATCCGCGTCCTGCTCCAACGAACCCGACTCACGAAGGTCAGCCAGCTGAGGCTTTTTGTCCGTACGGGCTTCCGGCCCACGGTTCAGCTGGGAAATCGCCACCACTGGAACTTCCAGTTCTTTCGCCAACAACTTCAACTGACGCGAGAACTCAGAAACTTCCTGTTGCCGCGATTCCACACGCTTGCCCGAACTCATCAACTGGAGATAATCCAAAACAAGCAGGTCTAAACCATGTTGTTGCTTCAGCTTGCGGGCCTTTGAACGGATCTCCATCATCGTCAAGTTTGGCGAATCGTCGATAAAAATCGGAGCATTTTGCACCGTATTAAGTTTGTCGGTGAGCTTTTCCCAGGCGCGTTCATCCATCCTGCCGGACCGCATATCCGTCAATTGGATTTCTGCTTCCGCAGAAAGCAGACGCATAACGATCTCAGACGCCGACATTTCCAACGAAAAAATCACCGAAGTTTTGCCGTTTTCGATGGAACAGGAACGCATAAAATCCATCGCCAGCGTCGACTTACCGACACCAGGGCGCGCCGCAACGATAATCATCTGACCGGGGTGCAGCCCATTGGTGACTTTGTCCAGGTCGATAAAGCCCGTTGGTACACCGGACTCCAAACCGCCGACGCGCTCGAGTGCGGCCAGCTCGTCTACTGTCGGTTTAATTAAGTCGCTCAGCGCACGGTAGTCTTCGGTTTTGCGCTTTTGCGAGACCGCGAAGACTTCCTGCTGGGCGCGGTCTATCACGTCGGTGACCTCGGCGTCCTCCGTGCCAGCAAATCCCAGCTGGACTACCCGGGTGCCGGCGTCGACAAGCTTGCGCAGCACTGCTTTTTCCGCGACCAACTCCGCATAATACAAAGCGTTCGCGGCGGTCGGCACCGAAGAAATGAGGGTATGCAAATATACCGCGCCACCGGTGCGTTCTAAATTGTTGTACCGGTCCAAACGCCCCGAAACAATCACGGGATCAATTTGCTCGCCATTGGCATAAAGATCCAGCATCGCCTCGTAGATCAGGCTATGCGCAGGGTAGTAAAAATCCTCGGGGTCAAGCTCCTCGATGACTTCCATGACGGTATTCGGGCTCATCAGCATCGCGCCAAGGACGCCTTGTTCAGCTTCTCGGTCATGCGGAGGCTGCCGAAAATCACCGTAAGCGTCTGGCTGATCTTGTTGGAATTTGCCACGCCCGCCCTTGTTCCGGGAACGATACTTAGAATCATTTCCGGAAAAGCTATTTCGCGAAAAATCATGATCGGATGCACTGAATCCAGCATCATGAATATCTGGGACGTCGAAACTTGGTTCTTCCGGTGGTGGCTCCGGAAGCTGATAATCATCCGAAAAATTTGCGTTGGCTTCCGGGCTCATTTGGGTCTCCTCCCCATGGCAGATTGTTCTGTGGAGTTCATTCTAACGAGCCAACCAACACTGCAAGCTTCGCAAAACAGCATCTAGGCCAACTATACAAACACCCCTCCGAGTACTCATTCACAAAAGTTATCCACAGGATATT